>DAHWHT010000198.1 GCA_027335515.1 Clostridia bacterium | reverse complement strand
GCCCAACACGCGCGGGTTGGTCCAGCCCATCGTGTGGCCGCCGTACGGCTGGATACCCCCCGTGATACCGATCATCACCAGAGTCAGCCCGATGGCGAACGTGGCGTTGCCCCACCCGTCAACCGGCTCGCGGCGGCGCGTGCCGCCGTCCCGCAGCTTGAGGTAGGCCCAGATCGTGCCGAACAGACCAAACGGCACCGAGACCAGAAACACCAACCGCCAATCGATGGGTGCGAGGATACCGCCCAGCACCAGTCCGATGAAGTTGCCGCTGATACCGGCGATGTTGTTGATTCCCAACGCCAGACCGCGCTGGTTGGCGGGGAATGCGTCGGTGAGGATGGCCACGGAGTTGGCCATGAGAAAGGCCCCGCCGATGCCCTGCACGATGCGCCCCACGATCAACCAGTCGGCCCCGGCGGCGCCCGTCAGCCAGTCGATGGTCAAGAGCAGTGAGGCCGCCGTGTAGATGACAAACCCCAGGTTATACATCCGCACGCGGCCGAACATGTCGCCGAGCCGCCCGAGGCTGACGACCAGCACGCTGGTCACCACCAGATAGCCGAGAATCATCCACAGGAGGTAGAAGCTGTTGCCGGGCACCAGCGGGTTGAGGTGGATGCCGCGAAAGATGGCCGGCATGGCGATCAGCATGATGGAACCGTCGATGGTGGCCAGGAGCATCGCGATCGTCGTATTGGAGAGCGCCACCCATTTGTAGCGGTCTGGGGACGCCACCGCCTCGCTGTGCGCGGTCACGGGGCCACCACCGTCTCGACGCGCCGCTGGGCCTCAAGCGCCCTGGCCAGCGCCGGGAGGGCCACCTGCAGCGCGCGGCGCTCGCGCGGCGACAGTTGGTCGAGCAGCGTGGCCAGGGCCCGCTGCTGAACCAGCCGCGCGGCCGCGAGGGCCTCCAGGCCGGCCGGCGTCGCGGCCAGGGGCACGGCGCGGCGATCACCGGCCGGAGCGCACCGCTCCACCAACCCGCGGCATACCAGGGCGTCGACCGCGGCGCTCACCGTCGGCGCCGTCACGTCGAGTTCCGCGGCCAACTCGCGGGCCAAACGCACGCCCTCGCCCAACCGCTTGAGCAGGCGGAACTCCGTGAGCGACAGTCCGCCGCCGGGCGCATGCGGTCCGGCGGCCGCCGCACGCAGCAGCCGCACCACCCCGGTGACGACCTCCAGGGCCTGTCCCGTGCCGTTGCCGCGGTCCGTGGCCGCGGTATCCATGACCATCCCACCTCCTTGCCGTCGGGCGGAACAATAGAAAGTAAGACTAACTATATACCAGCCTTGACGCAGACGCAACCGAGGCGGCCTCGCCGGCGTTCGTCCCGTGCGCAGCTGGCCAAGGAGCCCGCGTGGCAAGGGTAGATGCGCCGTAACGCGCTATTTGGCGACGGCCGTGGCGATCCGGATGCCGGAGTCGGCACGGACCCGTGCGGTCTGGGATCCGCGCCGTGGGCCCGGGGGCTTGAAGAGGGCGCCGACGGCCTCTGGCGCGCGGCCGCGGCGCAACCTTCCCGCGGCCCTCTGCGTCCGCGGCGGCCGCGCGCCCGCCAAGACGGCACGCCCCACCGCTACAGCCCGGGCGTCACGGTGGCGATGCGTGGACCCCTGGACGGGTAGTGGGCCGTCACGGCCCGGGCCAGGGTACGCTGCGTCCGCGCCGTTTGCTCCAGCGCATTGACGGCCTGGTCGGCCTGGGTGAAGCCGACGTGCACGCCCACCTTGCGCGTCTGAATCTGCCCCCACCAGTTGCCGTCGATCACCGCGGCCTGCGAAGACGCGTACGCCAAGTTCAACTCGGCGACGTCGGCCCAGCCGCTCGTGGCCGCAGTCACGAAAGACTCAAGGCCACGGTTCTTGAGCCCGGGAACGGTGCTCTCGACGATGTGCTGCCACTCCGCCAGCAGATGGTTGAGGGCGGGCGGGAAGAGAAACGTGCGCATGGTGAAACGCTGCCAGGCGGTCGCCAACGTCAGCCAGCGCAGGAGCAGCCACGCATGATCCGGATGGCGCGTCGTGGCCGGAATGCCCCAGAAGTTGCCGGCCATGGCCGTGGACGGGCCATGGGCATAGGCGGGGGCCTGGTAGAACCGCCAGTGGGGATTGGTGCGCCACGCCGTATACAGACGCAGCACGGAGTTCATATCGAGGTTCTGGATCGCGGTCTGGCCCGGCGTGGAAGCGAAGCCGGACGTGGCCACACCAGGCCACAGCAGCCGTTCAAACCACCAGCGTCCGGCGGCGATCGCCTCGGGCGACGCCAGGTCCTGGCGGGTGCGGGCGGCGTTGAGTACGCGCGCCCCAAACCCGTGCGTGAACTCGCGCAACACGTTGATGCCGCCGTAGATGAAGGTCGCACCGTACCGGGCCGGCTTGCCATTTCGCGCCGGTCGGCTGGCCGCCGTGGCGATGCGCAGGAAGTCGACCGCCGTCCATGTCGGCGCGGGCTGGGCCACACCCAGGGTGTTCAGGGTCGTGAAATCGACCGCAAAGGCGTTGACGTCCGTCTGGCGGCTCATCCCGAAAACCCCGGACGGAAAGGTGAGCCAGCGCACGATTCCGGGTGAGAACACCGCGAGGTTGACGTTGTCCCGCCGAAGCAGGTCCGTCAGCGGCAGGAGCAGGTTGGCCCAGACATACGACCCGTACACGCAGCAGTCCGGAAAGACGTCGGGCGCCGTACCCGCGATGATGGCCGTTTGGTTTTCCGGCGTCGGCAGGAACGGCACCTGCCGCACGCGGATCCCTGGGTGGGCCTTTTCGAACCCCCCGAGCACCTTGGCGTAAAGGGCGGAGCGTGCCTTGGCCGTCCCGTAGTGCGCCAGGGCATAGACGTCCAGCGCGACCGTCAGGGTGACGCCCCCGTGGCGCAGGGCGGGTTGGACGCCGGCCTTGGCGCAGGCGGCCAGCGAGGCGGAGGCGATCAGGCCCGCGGCGCAGGCACGACGCCCGAAGCGGCGGGTTGAAGGCATGAAACCTGCCCCCAGTTCCTGGGAACTCTTCTTGTGCGGGCGAACCGGTGATTCCTGCCGCCCGCCGCGCGCACCTTCTTCACCACGGTCGCGGTGGGGTCGCTGCGGTTGGCGTTCGGCCGCATACGACGCCCAACGGGCCAACCCGGTTGGCGAAACAGCGGCCACACCACTTGAACAATAGTTTTCACCTGACCGGAAAAGCGGCGCAAGCCCGCGCCCTTTGGCGTGAGGTGAGCCGTTCCCGTTCGGGCGCGCTGGCAGTTCGTCGCCCTTGCATTAGGCATCCACACGTCGCACAATGCGAACATGTGGTTGGCGTCGCGGTCGAGCCGCAACGTGGTGTTCTCCCGCAAGTACCACATAGTGTGGTGTCCCAAAGAGGTTGCCTGATCTGCCGCCCGTGGTCTCCGACGACAACGCCTCGGTCGTACCGCACTTGGGACACAAGAGCTGCAACACTCGGATCGGTTGCGCCCAGCCTCCACAGACCACAACGCGCAACGCCCAGCCATGCCGGTGGCGAAACGGATTAGGCGCACCCCTCGGCGGGACGGGGACGGTGTGCGCTGATATCACCCGTTCGCGACCAGACCTCGTACTCCGCCACCAACCGCCTGATTAGAGCCACGATCTCGGTTACCGTGAGGATTGGCAAAAGTGGGCGACCGCCATTGTGTGAAGCCCCCCTGACAGGCCACCAAACCACGGCAGGGGGGCTTCGCCTATTTTGAGACTTAACCACATCGCCGGATGGCCCCTCCTTCGCCACCCGACGGCCACCTCCCCACAACGTCAGCTACTCAGGGACAAACACCCCCCTCCTTACGACATATGCCGACGCTACACCGTCCGCAGCAACGCGACAGAACAGGAAACTTCTTGACGCCTCCGCCCACCTTGCACCCGTTCAGCCGACGGCAAACCTTGCAAGCAAGAGCATTCCGGCTATGGCATTGGCCGGACGTGACGAGCGTCCGGCTCTCCGCGAGATCTGCGGGCGTCACCTCCCGCGCGCAATGGCGGACGGCCCCGGACACCCCTTTTTTCGTCAGCGTATCCTTGCGACCAGCCTACACCGAACGCCCTGCCCAAGCCCTGTACGTTCGCATCCCCCCGCTGGCGACAAGATAGCGATCGACGCGGCCGGCGGTTACTGGACGAGGATGGCCTGGCCCCAGGTCGACGGGTTCTGTTCGCTGGATCCAGGAGTTCCCCAGGCGATCACCTGGTTCTGGCTGCTGCCATTGCTGTAGGTGTCGGCCGCCGGGTCGAGGCCGATCACCTGACCGATGCCGGAGGATGCGCCGATATCCCCCCAGGGGATCGCCATCATCGCGTCGTAACCGCCCGTGACCTTCTTCACATAGCCGGCCACGCCCCCAGCCGACTTTCCCGAGGTCACCCAGACCGAAGACGGGGATCCGAGCGGGATGTCGATCTGCGTGTCGTTGCTGCCCATTGTGCTGCCCCCGCCGTTGTTGCCTGACAGATAGACCTCCATGGCGTCCGAGGTCCAGGGGGTCTTGGTGTTCGCGTTGGCGGCCGAGAAACCCTTGGGGTTCTTGACCTGTTCGAGCACATACAGGTTCTTAGTATCCCAGACCGCCTGGAACGTGGCAGAGAAACCGCTGGGCATGTGGCCCGCCATGACGTTGGTCAGCGGGGTCGTCGTGGCCTTCTTCCAGCATGGATCTGCGGCGTTGGCGGTCGGCTTGGGCGTGCAAAAGTGGATGTCCACGGCCGTCGTACCCCGCTTGGGGTTGGGGTTGGCGGCCTTGGGTGTCGCCGCTGTGCCTGCCCCGCTGGCGCCGCCGCCCCCGCAGGCCGCCAACAGGCCAGCCATCACGGCCATCGCCGCCACCCCACCGAGGCGGCTCCCGCGTGCTCGGCCCCACGGCGGGATCGCTCGCAGTTTCTCGACAGTCTTCACACGAACACCCCCCTGTAAATATTCGGTGGTCTGCGTCGGTCCCCTCTCGTTTATCGCACACCTCGTGCATGAGTTTTCCGCCCACTGTGCGAGGGTCCAGGACGGCGCGGCAAGAGTCGGCCTGGAACCGTTCAAACACCACAGGCTGCATACGTGGGCGGAGCAGGGACACCACCTGTGGGGACCGGACTGGAGAAAAGGGACTCTTGCAGCAGATTCCTAGTACGGTACTCTTGAATAGGTCGTTATCATTATCGGGGATTCCAGCCGAGGCAGCAGGGGTTTCATAGACGGTTTCCAATCCAGAAGGAGTAGCTGGTAGTGGGTGGCGACGCGACACCGGTCCAGGAAGCGGCGATGCGCGGACTGGATCCTTAGCCCGTGACACAACAACGGATGGGGACTTCGCTGGCGGCCGGGCCTTGGCCGGCGGAGGCAACTTCGACAGCCCATCCCGCTCCATGCGCAGCAGCGCGACGAGCGGGCAGAGACGTATGGGCCTTTTGGCCACGGTGCAAACGAGGTACGTGTCCGCGAGCCGACGCCGGACTCGCCCTGGCCAGGGAGGGGCGGGCACGGTAGGCCGACCCGCCGGGGCGGCCCCTCCATACATACCCTGCAGGGGCGGCCTGCCGCCCCGGACCGTGCCCGTGGATGGAGGCGCTCGCGGACACGCATCGTGCGCGGATCACAGCCAAACACTGCGCGCGCCCAGGAACCGGACGGACCAGGTCCACCCGCCGCCGCAGCTAAACCGAAGGTGCCGCCTTGTCGGAACAGATGACGGTCGCGCACCCGAGCGTCTCGACGGCCGGCAGATGGCGGACGATCGCGTTGCGGGCGATCATCCGCTGCACCCCGAGCGCCAGGGCCATGGTGACGATGGCAGGCAGTCCCTCGGGAATGGCGGCCACGGCGAGGCTGACCCCCGCCAGAAACATGCGGTAGGGCGGCTCACCCTGCAGCACCCCGACCACCACGACCAGCGCGGCGATCGCCAGGCAGGCGGCCACCAGCCACCGGCCCAGGGCATCCAACCGGCGCTGCAGGGGCGTCGGTCCCTCGTCGGCCTCCAGGATCAGCCCGGCGATGCGGCCGACCTCGGTCTGCATGCCCGTGGCCGTGGCGACCGCCACCCCGTTGCCGCGCACGATGTGGCTTCCCTGGAACACCATGTTGTGGCGGTCCCCAGG
>DAHWHT010000194.1 GCA_027335515.1 Clostridia bacterium | reverse complement strand
TGGATCAACCGTCCCTGGCACGCGTCGTCCCCGCCCACGCTATGACCGGGCGGAACAGGCGGCGCATGACTCGAGCTGGAGGGGTACCGAACAACGAGAACAAAGCCGATGTCCCTACCCTAAACTCGACCGAGAAAGTGTCTCAAAAGGCTTGACACGTTCCGCCAGCCATCACCACGCCGACCGGTCGCATCCGCCGCACAACCTCCACCGACCCGGCGTGCGCTGCAGCACGGGTCAGATCCCCGGAGTTCCCGGAAGATCAGTTCTGCGCAACTCTGCCTCAAACAGGTCCGGAGGCGGGTCGAAGACCCGCACGTGTCGCTCCTGCAAGGTGTGCAGCACCTCAAGGCGTGACATGCCGAGTCGTTCCGCGATCTCGCCGGTGCTCAGACCGTCGCGGGTGTATAGTTGGACGGCAAGGTCTCTCCGTTGCGCGGAGAGACCCAGGAGAACGAGATGCTTCAACACTGCGGACTCCGACGCGCCTGGCATCAGGGCCAGGACATCTCGGATCCCCTTCATCTCGTCGCCTTCCAAGCGGATGGACTTGGTGACCGACATCACTGTCCCCCTCCTTCCTGGGATCGAAGCAGGCTGCGCGCCCGGTCCAGCATCACCGAGGAGGTCGTGTCCTCCAACGCATTAAGCATCGCCACGGCCCTGTGGAGCCCAATGTGCCCGGCAAGCTCCAGACGCACTACAATCGCCGGGACGGAGACCACACCGATTCCGATCCTGTGCGCTTCCACGTAACCCTTGGCTTCATTCACGAGCAGGACCGAACCAGGCATCCCCTGCGCCAACCCCAGGGCCGCCGCTTCACCGACGCCCAGGCGCCAATATGGACATTCGGGATCGCGGAGTGCCAGACGCCCGTCCCCCAGCCACAGCCGGAACCGTTGCTGGTCCTCGCGGATCCGCGGCGTCTGGGTTTCAACGGTCCGTTCCACTATGGCCGCTGGAGGCCGCCGAGGGCAAGGACGCACTGCGAAAACCCTTCGGTGGACTAAGAAAAGTGTTGCCCGCCAAGGTCTTCGCCCGGCCTACTCCTCCAACTTCACGGTCTCGCCCACATGCATGCGCCGCAGCATGGCCAGCATGCCCGCCAGCGCGACGAGCAGCAGCACGCCCATCAGTGCCAGCACCTGCGCCGTGGCCGCCCCTGGACCCGAGGCGACGAACGGGGGCGCACCCACCCCGGCAAAGGCCGGCCGGAACAGGGGGAGAAAGAGGGCGGCGGCCACCAGCCCCGAGATGGTGCCTGCAATCGCTCCGCACAGCAGCAGCAACCCCTGCTCCACGGCGACCGTGACCACCAGTTGACCCCATGGCAGACCGAGGGCGCGCAGCAGACCGAGTTGACTCAGTTGGCCGCGCAGCAGCAGCGCCGCATACAGCAGGTAGCCGGCCACCGTGACCGCGAGGGCCACGGCAAAACCGACGCTGAGCATGCCGCTCTGCCCCGCCCACTCCGGGGTCGTCAGGGCGGCGGTCACCTCAGGCGCGGCCACGTCGACGCGGCTGGAAAAGATGGCGTGGTCGCCCAGGCCGGTCTCCACCGCGGACAACTTGGCCCCCGGCGACAACTTGAGAAGCGCGATGCGCTGGGCCACCAGCAGGTGCAGGGCCCCCCGCGCCCCCGGCAGGCTCGCGAGGGCGAACGCGCCGCTGACCCGCGCGCCCGGCCAACGTCGCACCGTTCCGGCGGCGTCCAGGATCGCCTGCGCCCCGTTCACATGGTTGCGCACCCGCAGCGCACCGTGCGCGGGCAGCTGTGCCAGTCGCTGCAGCGCGGGGGACAAGAACACGTCGTGCGGCCGGGACGCCAGGGTATGCAGATAGGTGCCCTCCGGCAGCGGGTTCAGCCCGTGCATCCACCACCCGACCTGCGCATACCCGGCCGGGTTGATCAGCACCAGCCGCGCCGAGACCGGCCCCAGCGGCCCGCTGACGCTGATGGGCGTGACCACCTCCTCCGTGGCGGCGGCGATGCCGGGCACCTTGAGATGCAGGGCGAAGGGGGGCATCGGCCGCGCCCCCTGGCTGCCCAGCGGCGCACGGTCGTACGTCAGGCAGGCGCCGAACTCCGGCTGCATCGTGGTGCAGGGAGAGACTTCCGACAGCCGCACCGGGGCGCCCACCGCATAGCGCACCCCGTCGGCCAGGTTTCGGTCCAGGGTGCGGGCGGCCGCCGCGCTGTAGCTGCCAAGGGCCGCCGTGAAGCACAGCAGCAGCAGTACGGGCGCAAACCGCGCCGGCAACCGCCCGATGCGCCGCAGCGGCAGGACCACACTGGGCGACGCCCAGGAACCGACCAACGCGTCGGCCAGGCGCAGCAGCCATCCGACCACGCGCACGACGACGAGGCCGGAAGCCACCAAGAAGGCGGCCGGCAGCAAAAACAGTGCCGGATCGGCCACCAGGGCGGTCGCCTGGCCTCCCTGCTGCAGCACCGCCCGGTGGAAAAACCACCACAGCGCACCCATGGCGGCCAGCGCCCCGATGTCCAAATACGCGCGCTGCCAAAGAGGCCATTCCACGGTGCGCGACGCCCGCAGCCGCGATCCGACGATGCTGCGCCCCAGCGCGGCGGCGACGGGCAGCAGGGCGGCGACGATCCCGAGCAGCACGGCCGCCCCGGAGTAGATGAAGTCGGTGCGGCTGAGCAGCACGGGCAGGGGTGCCTGACGGGTGAAGTGCAGGAAGCCGGTCGTATCCCCCATGGCGCGCGCGAAGGCGATGGCGGGCAGCGGCGCGACCAGGGCGACCGGAATGGCCAACAGCAGCCACTCCATCGCGTAGATCGCAAGAATCTGACCCGGCGCGGCCCCGCGGCTGGCCAGGACCGAAATCTCCGTTTCCTCGCCGGCCACGATCAGACCAGCCGTGATGGCGACAAAATACAGGGCCATTGCGAGCATGGGCACGCTGACCAGCCGCAGCAGGGACTGCAGCGTGGCGGCGCGCCGCTCGAAACGTGCCAGCGTGCGGTACGGCGAGATATCCAGTTGCGCCCCCGGCGCCTGCGAGGCAACGCGCAGGCCCAGATGCTGCAGGCGCGTGATCACACCGGCGACGCCCTCGGCGTTCAGACTGCGCAGGTGCACATCCGTGTACCAGTCGGCCTCGCCCAGGCTGGCCTGGCGGCCGTGGAGCACCGCGGCATGAAAGGCCGCGGGGGCCACGAGGAACTCGCTGTGGTAGTAGCGATACGGCCAGTACGGCCCGGTGGGGTTCACCTGGGACACGACGCCGATGAGCTGAACCTCCAGGGAGCGACCGCCGGAGCTCAGCGTATACCGTCGACCGACGCGCAGGTGCAGCAGGCGGTAGGCCGAGGGCACCACGACCGCCTGGAGGACGCCGCCGCGCATTCCCGTCCCGCCATACATACGGCCCTGGACGACGCGAACGTGCGCGGCGAGGCCCGAGAGGCTGTCCACGGCCATGGTGCCTGTGTAGGTGCGGCTGGGCGCGGGCAGCCCCGGGGTGGAACGCGGGCGCACGTTGCCCGTGGCGGTGGCCAGATAGCTCACCACCGCAGTGGACGGCAGGCCGACGGACGCGCCAAGGTGCGGCGCCATCGCGGCCAGACGGGCCATGGCACCGCTGGCCGTCGTCGTACCGCTGCCAGGCGGCGGTGCGTAGTGGACCAGCAGCGCCCCGGCCGGCCGCTGGTGGACCGGCGCAAGCCCCGCATGCAACACCCGGGTCAGCGATCCCGTCACATACAGCGGCACGGTCGCGGCAACCGCGGCCGCCAGCAGCAACCCGGCGGCCAGACCAGTCAGACGCGGCCACCGCTGGGCCAGGCGGCGGGCGGCGGGCTGCGCCACGGCGCGGACGGACGCGGCCACGGCCCGCGGCATGCCCCCCGGTTTCCGTCGCGGTCGGGTCCCCGCGCCCGCGACGGCGTCGTCCACAGGCGCGGGTTCCGGCTCAGGGGAGGATGCGGCGCGGCGCTCCAGGCGCGCCGTGATTTCCGGATCCTCCGGCTCTGCGGGCAGGGCCCGTGTCCGGAAGCTGGCGCCCGCGATGCCCAGCACCAAGACGACAACCGCCAAACCGAGGCCCAGAGCCGGGACGTGCAGGGGCGGCCCCGCCAGGCTGGCGGCACCCACACGCAGAATCGGCCAAAAGAGGATCGACGCGACCCAGCCCGCCAGGGACCCGCAGGCCGCACCCCAGGTCGACCCCAACCAGGCGAGGCGGCGACGCGCCCGGGCCACGACCGGGCCCGCCCCGAGGGCGGCGGCCGCATCCCCCGTCGGAAGCACCGACGGGTCTTCCAGAGACCCCCGCACGGCATCCCATCCCAGGGCCGCGGCCAGCAGTGCCAGGGGCACCAGCAGCCACGGCAGCACCCCGGCCCCGCCACCCCCCGCTCCGGCACGCGCGGAGGCCGTCACGTGCACCCCGCGCCGCCCGAGCTCGGCGGCAATCCGCGCCGGGCTGGCCCCCGGGCGCAGGCGCATCAGGGCCGTCGCGCGAAAGCCGGCGGTGGTCCACGCCCCGCGCCGCTGCAGCGGGCCCGCCATCCGGCGCCAGTTGGCCAAGATCCAATCGCGGTGCGTCGGCGCGATACCAGGCCAGGAGCGGGCGATGGCCAGCACGGTGACTTCACCAAGCAGTCCGGTCTGCACCCGCTGGCCCGGGCGCACCCCGGCCAGGGCAGCCAGGCCCCTGGAGACGATGACCGCGCCGGGGCGGCGCGCCAGCAGGGCCAGGTCGTGCCGCCCGCCAACCGCGGTACCCGGCGGGAAGTGGGCCACGCCCGCAAGTGAGGCGGGGACCACGCCGTAGGCGCGAATTGGAATAAACCCCGCGACGCCGGCCTCCAGGGAGTCGTTGGCGCGCACCAGAGTGGCGGCCATGGCCACGCCCGGCAACCCGCGATTGGCCGTCGCCAGCGGCGGCAGCCGCCAGCGCAGGTACGTCGCAGCCGCACCCTTGCACGCCCCGCACGGACGCGGCCAGACCTCCGTCAGACGCAGGTCCGCGCCAATCCCGGCGTCCCGCTGGGCCGCGGCCGAACCCGCCACAGTCGGCAACCCACTCAGGGCGAACACGAACACGGCCGCAGCCAGGCACGACCCGGCAACGACGCGGGGGGCGATGCGACCGCGGCCAAGGGCGCGCACCGCCAACACCGCGTCTGCGCTCCGACAGCGCCCCTGCCCCCAGGCGGCGAGCAGGGACCCGGCACGCACGGCAAGCCCGGAGGCCCCCAGGGCAAAAATCGCCGCTCCAAGCAGGGCGGCCGGCCAAAGGAGAACCCCTGCGGGCACGACACCCGTGGCCACCGCGGTCCGTACGGCGCCATCCGCCGTCCAACCGACGACAACGCCCAATACCACAAGGACGATATCCACCGGCCTGCGTCGCCAGCCGCCGCGTGGCGGCAGTTGGGCGACTCGGAAATGAAGCCGCGTCGCACCCACACCGCGACGCGCACCCACAAGGGCGGCGATAACCAACAGCAGCGCGACCAGGAGCGCCTCCTGCCACGCCCCTGACGCGGCGGCACCCCACGCGGCGCGCCCGTGCCATCCGGTGAGGGCCGCGACGGCCAGCGCGACCAGCGGCGCGAGCAACCCGCCGGCCAGGGCGACGGCCGCGGCCGGGCCCGCCAATGCCGCCAGCGTCAGCCACGGCGAGGCCCCCCGCTCGACCACCGTCCCCCACTCGCCGCGCCGACCGACCCGGTCCAACCGCCAATAGAGGACGGCCGCAGCCAGTGCCACCAGCGGCGGCACCGCAAGGCGCAGGGCCAATCCGGGCAGGGCGTAGGGGCTGTCGACCGGAGCCGGCGCCTGCCCCCCCGACAGGGCACCGGCCAACGCGGCCAGCAGGGTGGCCGCCGCCACCGGCAGCGCGGCCGCCCGGAACACTTCCCGGGAACTCCCGGGCCAAAGGGCCCTCAGGGCTGCGCCTCCGGTGGCCGGACGGGATGGGGCGACCGGCGGGGTCCGATCGGGAATGACCATGCGGGCGATGGCCCCCCTCCGAGGACATGCCGGCCGGGGAAAGGGTGGGCGGCCGGGGAACGCCCCTTCGGCACAACGGCGGTCATTCCCCCCCCGGCAGGGAGAACGGATCGCCGCCGCCAAACCTGCCGCCATCACGCGCCGCAGCTGCGGCCGAGGGGGGAGGCGCGCGTGCTCGAACTGCTGGTCGGCCGGGCCGGAAGCGGCAAGACCGCGACCTGCCTGCGCGAAGCCCTGGCGGAACTGGAGTCGGGCGGACCGGACGGGCCGCCGCTCGTGCTGCTCTGTCCCGAACAGGCCACCTATCAAATGGAACGCGCCGTGCTGGAGCCGCAGCCCCCCGGGTCGGCCTGCATGCGCTTGGCCGTACGGTCGTTTCGCCGCCTGACCCAGTGCATTCTGGCCGAACACGCTCAGCCCGCACGACCTGAAATCGACGAGGCGGGTCGGCGCATGCTCCTGTCCCGACTGACCCAGGAGGCGCTGCCCCACCTGCGCCACTTCGGCGGCAGCGCCCTGCGCCCCGGGCTGGCGGCCGCCCTCGCGCGCCAGTTGGCCGAAGTGGAAGCATACGGGGCCGACCCGCGGGCGTTGCGGGCCTGCGCGGCGCGCGTGTCGACCGACACCGCGGCACGCCTCCTGGACCTCGCGCAGTTGCTGGAAGCCTACCGGGCCAGCCTGGCCGGGCGACTGGCCGATCCGGGGGGGGCGCTGGCCGCCGCAGCCGCCGCACTGGCGTCGACGACATACGCCAGGGCCACGGTCTGGGTGGATGGCTTCGCCGGCTTCACGCCGCGCGAGGAAGACCTGCTGTCCGCCTGGATCCGCTGCGGGGCGACGGTACGGGTCACGCTGTGCCTGGACAGCCGGGCCCTGCCTCCGGGGCCGCCGCCGGAGCCGGAACCGGATCATCCCTTTGCCCCGACCTGGCGCACCTTGCGCCGGCTGCGCCAACGCCATCCGAGCGCGCGGATCCGCCCCCTGGACCCGGTGGTAGCGCACCGCTTCCCGCCGATGTCCACCCTGGCCCGCCTCGAAGCCAACTGGCGCGGCGAAGACCCGCAGCCGGCCCGGTCGGGCGATGTCCGTCTGTATGCGGCGCCGGACGCCGCGGGTGAAGCCGAGGCCGCGGCCGACGAAATCGACCGACTTTGCCGCGAAGAGGGCCTGCGCTACCGCGAGGTGGCGGTGATCGTCCGCGACCTGGAGCCCTACCACGACCTGCTGGCGGCCGCCTTTGCCCGCCGCGACATCCCCTGCTTCATCGACCGCAAGCCCCCCGCCGCGCCCCACCCCGCCGCGCGAGCCCTGCTGGCCGCGCTCGGGGTCCTGACGACCGGCTGGACGTTGCCGGCAGTCTGCCGCTACCTCCACAGCGACCTTTGCGGTCTTCCGCGCGACGAGGCGGATGAACTTGAGGAAGCCGCGCGCGCCCTGGGTGTGGACGGGCCCGCCTGGCTCCGCCCGTTCCCGCCGCAGGGGTCCGGACCCGGGGCCCGCCGCGCGCGGGTGCGGTTGGAACGGCTGCGCAGCCGCCTGGTCGCGCCGCTGGCCCGGCTGGCAGCGAGCCTCGCCGGGCCCACGACGTCCGGAGACGCCGCCGCGGCCTGCCGCACCCTGCTGGAGGCGGTCGGAGCGGATGATTGGGTGCAGCGCCAACAGGGGGAGGCCCGGACCCAGGGACAACCGGAAGAGGCCCAGTGGCACGACCAATGTTGGCAGGCGATCCACGACTTGCTCCGTTCCCTGGAAGCCGTCCTGGCCGATCGGGAGCTGACCACGGCCGAACTGGCGGACACCCTGCGGGCCGGACTGGAAGGGTTGCGGGTGGGCCTCGTACCACCGCGACTGGATCAGGTGTTGTGCGGCGGGGTGAACCGCAGCCGCCACCCGGAACTGCGCGCCGTCTTCATCCTCGGATTGGGCGAGGGCCTGTTCCCACTACCCCCGAGGGAGGAGACCCTGCTGCCAGACGCGGCACGCCTGGAAATGCGCGCCGCCGGACTGGAACTCGCCCCGACATCGGCCCAAAATCTGCTCGACGAGGCCTACCTCGGCTACATCGCCGCGACGCGTCCGTCATGGCGCCTGTATCTGAGCCACCCGCTGGACCATGGCCCGTCCGCCCTGTGGCACCGCCTGGCCGCCGCAGCGGGTCCCTGTCCCGCCTGGGGGCCTGCGGCAGGCCCGACCGCCCGCCGCGGGCTGCCGGCGCTGGCCATGGAACTGGCGACGGCGTTGCGCGCGGCCAGCGACCTCGACACCCCCCCGCCGCCGACCTGGCAGGCCGCAACCGAGTGGTTGGCCGGTCAACCCCATGGCGCGCCGTGGCTGGCGCAGGCGCTGGCCGGCCTCCAAGGCGCAGCCCCACGGCAACTCGACCCGACCCTGGCCAGGCAACTCTACGCTGCGGAAACGAGTCCCACGGCGCTGGAGGCGGCGGCCGCCTGCCCCTACCGGCACTTTGCCGCGCACGGCCTGCACCTGCAACCGCGCAGGCCGCCGGGCATCGACCCGGCGCGCCACGGTCAACTGGTGCATGCGGCCATGGCGCGATGGATCGACCGCCTGCACCGCGACGCCTGCGATCCGGCCGACCTCGACACCGCGCAGGCACACCAATGGGCGGATGCGGCCCTGGAGGAGGTCCGCCCGCGCGTCCTGAGCGGAACGGTACCGGATCCCCGCGACGAGCTCGGGCTGGACGCCGTACGGCGGGATGTCCACCGCGGGGTCGATGCACTGGTTTCGCATGCGCGGCTTGGAACGTTTCGCCCCGTCGCCGCCGAGTTCGGCTTCCGTCGCGCCGGGCTGAGGGGGCGCATCGATCGGATTGACGAGGCCTCGTTGGACGGCCGACGCCTGGTGCGCGTCGTCGACTACAAGACCGGCCGCGATCGCCTGACGCTGGAACGGTTCTACCACGCGCTCACCCTGCAGCCCGTCCTGTATCTGTCGGTGGCAGCGGATGTCCGCCAGGCGGAACCGGCCGGGTGTTTCCTGCTGCCGGTGCACGCGACCCCGCAGACCGCCGCCGGCCCCGAGGGGCCCCCACCCACGCCCCCCCGCCTGCAGGGGGTGGCCCCGGACGACCGAGGGGTCGCGGGCCTGCATGAGACCGCGCTGGACGGAGCCGTGACCGGGGTGCGCCGCAAGACGGACGGCACGCCGTACGCCGGCACACTGGTGGCCGGCCGCTCCGGGTTTGCGCTCCTGCGCGCCGCGGCGGACCGACGCGTCGCCCGCCTGCAATCCGCCGCGACCGACGGATGCATCGCCCCTGCCCCCTACCGCCTCGGCCATGCAACCCCGTGCGGCACCTGCGCGTTCCGCGACGTCTGCGGCCTGGATCCCGGGGCGGGCGACCGACCGCGCCGCCTGGAGCGGCTCAGGCCGGCCGACGCCTGGGATCGACTGGAGATAGAGCAACGGCAGGAGGAATCGCCCCGTGCCTGAGTGGACTCCGCAGCAGGCGCAGGCCGTTGCGGCCCGGGCCGGTCTCGTCCTTTGCGACGCGGCCGCCGGTTCCGGAAAGACCGCGGTCCTGACCGAACGCGTCCTGCGCCTCCTGACCGATCCGGCGGCCCCGATCCAAGTGGGGCAATTGCTGATCGTCACCTTCACGCGGGCGGCCGCGGCCGAGATGCGCCAGCGCATCGAACGCGAACTCCGTCGACAGGCCCAGGCCACCCCGTCGCTGGCCCGGTTGGCCTGGCTGCTTCCCCAGGCCGACATCACCACGGTGCATGGGTTTTGCGAGCGGACGTTGCGCCGCCACTTCGCGGCCCAGGGGCTCGACCCGGCCTTTCGAGTCCTGGACGGCCCGGAAGCGGATGCCTGTCGGGACGACTGCCTGGAACGGCTGCTGGTGGAACGCTCCGTCGATCCGTCCCCCGGCCTGCGCGCGCTCATCGCCCACTACGGCGGTGGCAGGCTGCGCGGCGAACTTCCGCAACTGGCGGTCGGCCTGCACACCTTCATGCGCGGGGTCCCCGACCCCGAGGCATGGCTGGCACGGCAGGCGCGCGCCACGGCCACGTTCACGCCGGCATTGGGCATCTCCCTGCGCCGACGCCAGCTGCAGGCGATGCGGCGTTCCCTGCTCCTGGCACAGAGCCTCGCGGCGGCAGAACCCGGCCTGGAAGGCTACGCGCGCACCATCCAGGGGGACCTGGAGACCGTGGCCGCGCTGGAACAGGGCGCTTGCGACCCCGCGGACTGGGATCAGGGGGCGCAACGGCTGCGCACCACCGGCTTGCCGCGCCTCGCGCCCAAGGGCAGGGGCGCGGACGACCTGATCGCCGAGCGCGTCCGCAACCTGCGCGACCGAATGAAGTCCGAACTCAAGGCGCTGGCGGCGGGTCCCCTGTCCCGTCCCTGGTCCGATCTCGTCGACGAAGCGGAGGGGACGACGCCGGCGGTGCAGGCATTGTGCGCCCTGGTGGCGGACCTCGATGCCGCTTATGCGGCCGCCAAGTCCCGCCTGCATGCCCTGGACTTCGCCGACCTGGAGTTCCGCTGTCTGGCCCTGCTCCAAGGCCCAGAGGCCGCCGCCGTCCGCAACCGCTATCGCGAGGTGCTGGTGGACGAGGCCCAGGACCTCAACCCCGTGCAGGACGCCCTGCTCATGGCCGTCGCGGAAGGCCGCAGCCTCTTTCTGGTGGGTGATGTGCGCCAGAGTATCTACGGATTCCGCCTCGCAGAGCCCGGGCGGCTCCTGGCCCACGCCGAGCGCTGCGCGGCCGGCGGGGGCGTCCTCGCGCCGCTGACCCACAATTTCCGCAGCCGCGCGCCCATCCTGGATGCCGTCCACGCGCTGTTTGGCAGGTTGTTTCTCGCCGCCGGCTCCGGGGTGCCCGAAAAGCGGGCGCAACCCATGGTCGCGGGTGCCCCATACCCCGGAGTGTCCGCGCCCGTGCGCGTCGTGCTGCTCAACGGCGATGCCCGGCAGCCGGGCGACTGGCCCGACGGCGAAGCGGGACGCCCCGACGACTCGGATGACGGGGATCTGGACTCCGATGAAGGACCGGATGCGGAACCGCCCCCCCCCACATGGCCGGATGGCGGCACCGCACTGGAGCGCGAAGCCGAGGCGGTGGCCGATGTGATCTGCGGTTGGTTGGAAAAGGGCCAGGTGCGGGACGGCGGGGCCTGGCGGTCGGTGCAACCGGGGGATGTGACCGTGCTGCTGCGCGCCCTGCGCGGCACCGCCGATGCCTATGCGTCGGCACTGCAGGCCCGCAGCCTGCCGGTGTGGACCGCGGATCCAGGGGGACACGCCGATAGCCGCGAGGGCAGGGATGTGCTGGCCTGGCTGCGTGCCCTGGACAATCCCCGCCAGGACATCCACCTCGCCGCGGCCCTGCGCGGCCCGTTTGGTTGCATGGACGATTCCGACTTGGCGGCCATCCGCCTTGCGGCACCACGGGCCACGTTCTGGCAGGCGCTGCGGGCCTGCGCGAGCGGGACCGATGCTCGGTCGGCACGGGCCGCCGCCTGGTTGGCAGGGTTCGAGCGGTGGCGAACCTTGGCGCGAGCCGGACAGTTTTCCGCCCTGCTGCGCCCGGTGCTGGAACGCAGCGCGCCGCGTACCGCCGGACTGCCGACGGGCAAGCAGCGACAGCGCACCCTCCAGTGGCTGATGGACGAATGCCGCCGCGCCGAGGGCGACGCCGACACCGACCTGGCCCGCCTCATCACCCGGCTGGAGCACGGCGGCCGCCGGGAGACCGTGGCCGAGGCTGCGGCGGCCGCGGGCGACGCCGTGCGCATCCTCTCGATCCACGGCAGCAAGGGGCTTGAGTTCCCCTGTGTGGTCGTGGCCGGCCTGGGCCGTCGCTTCCACGGCGACGGACCAAACCGGGATATCCTCCTCCACCGCACCCAGGGCATTGGGGCGCGCGCCGTCGACCTCTCGCGGCTGCGGCGCTGGCCGACCCTGCGCCACGCCGCGGTCCAGGCGGCCCGACGGGACGACGAACGCGCCGAAGAGCTGCGCACCCTCTATGTGGCCCTCACTCGGGCGCGCGAGTACCTTGCGCTGGTCGGGACGGCCGCCCTACCCGAAGCGGCGCAGGCCTGGGCGCTCGCCGCCCGTTCCAACGAACCGCCGGACCTTGCCGAGGGTTCGTCTTGGCTTTCATGGATCGGTCCCTGCCTGGCGGCCGAGCCGGCCCTGGGCGCCGCCCTCGCGCGCGGCGTCCCCGCCTCCGTCCAAGCCGGCCCCTGGCAACTGCACATCGGCCAGCCGGCCGGTTCCTACGCGCCACCGCGATCCGCCCCCGCCGCGCTCCCCGTGGCCCCCGACCTGGGCACGCTGCGGCGCCTGCAGGCCGAGGCGGACTGGACCTACTCGTGGGCCGCCGCCCGACACCTGGCGGGCAAGCGCTCCGTGGGCGAGTTGCGGGAGACCCCCGCCGACGGCGAGCAGGAGCCGGCGGCACCGGATCCGGACGTTGCGCAGCATGGGCCGAGCCGCCGCCGCCCCGCGGTGGATCCGGTGGAACTGGGGCAGGCCACCCACCTGGTGCAGCAACGCCTCGACGCCACCGGACCGTGCGAGCGATCGGCGCTGCGCCGCACCCGGGACGCCCTGGTCGCGGCGGGAAGCATTCCCGCCGACGTGGGTGCGGCCGTCGACCTCGATGCCCTGGCGCGCTTTTGGTCCACTCCGCTGGGTCTGCGGCTCCGCGAGGCGGCAATCCAAGGACGGCTGCAGCGGGAGGTTCCGTTCACACTCCGCCACGAGATCGACGGCACCGACCCTGGCGAATGGGTGCTGGTCCAGGGGGTGATCGACGCCCTGGCGGTCGAACCGCAGGGGCTGCTCCTGGTCGACTACAAGACCGATCGGCTCGCGGGGCGTACCGCCCGCGACGAAGCGACCACCCGCTACGGCCGACAACTGCGGTTGTATGCGCGGGCCGCGGCGGCCGCGTGGGGACGGCCGGTGCGCGAGGCCTGGATCGTGTGGCTGGCAATGGCCCAGGCCGTCGCGGTCGCCCTGGGCCCTGACCCAGAGTCATCGGAGTAGGCCGCCGGCGGCCCCCTTTGCGCGCGGGCGTGCCGTGGGCCCGCAGGGCGCGCACCGCCGCGGGGGCGGGCGGCGCGACCCAAAGCAGGGAGGGGGCCTGGATTCGCCGCCCCCCCCCCACCCGCCATGGGCTCAGCCCTTCTTGGCCGCGGGCTTTTGCAGCGTCAGGGCCATGATCACCATCTTGTTGTTCACATTGATCTTGTTCGCCGGGAACACCAACTTGGTCAGGGTGTGGCTGGGATTGATCGGGACCGCTTCGGCAAACAGCACGTGGCAACCCGTGTTGACCCCGGTCGCGGTCAGAAAATACGGGGCGGCGTATACCAAAAACTGCGGCAGGGATGTCGCCAGATTGCAGTTCGGTTGATAATACACCCCATACTTGCGCACTGTGCCGCCCTTGTAGACCGCGCTCACGTTGGTGGGCCCGCCGCCGCCGTTGATGCCGGTCTCCAACAGCCAATACCCGAGGTACTTCCCGGCCGGCACCGTGATCGTCAGCTGCTTATTCCAGTCAAAAGCGTTCTTGACCCCGACCCCGCCGGCGGGCATCAGGAACGGAACCTGCAGCGTGTGTCCGTGCCAGGTGATCGGCACCTTCCAGGTGCCCGTATTGGGGGCATACGGCACGGGGATGGAGCCGACGCTGAGGCCGTTGCCGGTGCCCGACAGCTTATACTTGCCCACCCCCTTGTACGGAGGCACCCCGGCCTTGGCGGTGCTGACCTTCTGCTGCGGGATGATCGCGTCGGACTGAAAATACGGGGTCAAGTCGACTTCAGAAAAGCTGCCAACCGTTTGCGCCTTGGGCTGACGCGCCGCCACGTGCCCGATGGCGCTGTGCGCGCATGCCTTGAGCGGGAAGCCGCACAGCGCGGCCTTGTTCCCCGTCGCGAGCTTGATCGATGCCGCCAGCATCGTCGCGTAGTGCGCCGTGCCCGCCGCAGCCTTTGACGTCCCGGATGTCTTGGACGCGTTGCCGGCGTTCTTGCCGGCGGAGCAGGCGGCCAGCAGAGCCAGAGCCACAGCAGCCATACCAATAAGACCGTGTCTGCGGATGTGCGCGTAAATGCCCACAGGCCACTCCCCCCGCTGCACGAGTGGAGCCGGGTCGATGCGATCCGTGCCCCATACTTGCGTGCTTTCCTCTATTGCCTCCTTCCGACGCCCCCGGCCCTCGCAGCCACAACGGGCAGGTCCACGGCGTATGCCGGTGGCACGCCCTTCGGTCAGCCCACCGCGATTCCTTCTGACATTCGGCGCACGTCGCGCGGGCGGCGCGGGGGCGGATCAGGGCAGCGCGGCCGCGGACGGTGCCGCAGCATCCGGGGTCGCACCGAGGCCGAGGTAGGCGGCAAGTCCCGGGGCGTGACGGGGATGGGCCAGCAGTTGCAGCCGCTTGGCGTGGCGCTCAAAGTTCGTGGCCAGCGTCGGGGCGATGAGCGACACCGCGGGATGCGCGGTGGAGCGCGGCCGATCGCCCCCAACCACCGGGATATCGAAGAACAGTTCCTTGCCGCGGCCGGCGACGTCGAAAAGCAGGTGGTGCGGCGAAACATCGACGCGGGCGCTCCGGGCGTAGCCCTGGAGCGTGTCGGCCAACAGGGCCTCGCCTTCCCAGTGGTCGACCGCCGTCAGATGGCGCAGCAGGTCGCGCACCGCCTCCGGAAGGGATTCGATCTCCGCTTCCCCACCACTGTAGAGCCGCCGGTAGAGCCCCCGGCCGGGTCCGAGCGCCGCCATCAGTTCGCGCGTGGCCGGGTGGGTGCAGGCGCGCAGCAGGGCGACCGCCTGCTCGTCGTCGGCCGCCACCAGTCGCTGCTGGTCCAGTCCCCCGTCCAGCAGTGCAGCCGCGACCGCCCGCTTGAGCATGGCCTGGGCGGCCCGTACGGTGTGGTGCCAGTAAATCTCCCGATACATCAGGTAGGAGGCAAAAATCAGCGTCTCCACCGCGGACACGCCTTTGGAGGTCACCCCCAGCGCCATACCGTCCTGCGTGAAGTCGACCGCCGCCAGCAGACGCTCGACGTCGATCCCGCGCCCGTAGGGCACTCCCACATGCTGGCTGTCGCGCCCGAGGTAGTCCAGGCGGTCGGGATTGAGCGGGCCGCACAGCATGTGCCGCAGGCGTCCGTCGGTCGCATCGCCGTCGGGCGAACGCTCGTCGATGATCCGGGCGATGCGTTCGGGATCCGTACCCCAGTGGCACCGCAGCACCTGCACCACTTCCGGGTCCCCGAGCAGGATCGCCCGGGCGCGCTCGTCATGGGGCGGCACCCGCACCCGCCCCTGCGGGTGAGGCGGCAACTCCTCCAGGGTGTGGGAAAAGGGGTAGTGGCCCACGTCGTGCAAAAGACAGGCCGCCAAGAAGGCGTGGCCGTCGGCATCCGCCAACAGACGGCGTCCCCGCCGGGCCATGAGCTCGCCCAACAGGAGCCGGCCGGTGGCATAGACCCCCAGGCTGTGCTCAAAGCGGGTATGCGTCGCACCAGGATACACCAGGTGCGCCAACCCCAACTGGCGCACACCGCGCAGGCGCTGCAGCGGCGCCGTATCCAGCAGGGCGCGCACGGCGGGACCGGCCGGCACGTTGCCGGAAAGCGGGACCCGCACCGGCTGGCCCTCCAACGGCACGGGCCAACCGGCCGGGGGATCGCGGCGTACCGGCAACTCCAACGTGGGTCTGCCCCCTTCCAGGTGTGCGCACCGCCGCCCTCAACCGGTCCTGGCCGTCGCCAGTCGAGCCCGCAGAACCTGCAGCCCCTTTTGCAGGACGGCATCCGGCCGTGGTGCGGTCTGCAGCTGGTGGATCCGGGCCGCGACGGCTCCCGCCAGGTCCCGCCAGGTGGCGGGGGTGGCGACGCCGGTCGGCGTCAGATGGACATGCGCCTGAAACACCTGCACCCCGGCCTCGGTCATCCGCCCAAAGACCCCGTCCGGGTGGCCCCGGTAGTATCCCAGCAACTGAAGGCGCTGCTGCAGGCCGAGCACATCCAACCCGATCTGTCCACGCCGCACGCTGGTCGTGCCGGCCGGAGCGAACTGCGGCAGGGTGGCCAGGGGGGAAGGCGCCGGCCGCGCCGCCACGTTCGGGGTCAGGCCCACATGCTCCCAGGAGTGCCCGTTGGGCAGTTCGTCCATCGCCACCGTGATCTTCACGCGCTGACCGCCGGGCAGGGTGAACATCTCCTGAATGCTGCCCTTCCCATAGGTACGGCTGCCCACCAATTCCGCTGCGCCGCGATACTGCAGCGTACCCGCCAGGATCTCGGCCGCGCTGGCCGTCATGCCATTGACCAGGATCACCACCGGGGGTGCCGGGGCGTGGGCGGGGGCGGTGTAGGTCGTCGCCTGCCCGTGGGCGGTCACGACCTTGAGAAGCGGCCCCGCCGGGGCCAGTTGGTCCGCGATGCGCAGGGCCGCGTTCACGTAGCCCCCCGGGTTGTTGCGCAGGTCCAGCACGAGGCCGCGCAGTCCACCCGGCTGCTGGCGCAACTTCTGGTAGGCGGCATCGAACCCGGAGACCGTCCCCACCCCGAAGCGGGTGATGCGGATCAGCCCGATACCGGGAGCCGGGCTGGACGAAAAGACCGTGGGCTGCACGATCGCGATGCGGCGCAGGGTCAGGGTTTCGGGCTGCGCCTTGCCCGGCACCTGCACCTTCAGGGTCACCGGCGAACCCACCGGTCCGCGCACCCACGAGGCCACCGTGGTGGTGCTGCGTCCGGCCACCGAACGGCCGGCCACCGACTCGATCAAATCGCCGGACCGCAGGCCGGCCTTCTGCGCCGGACTGCCGAGGAAAACGCTCTGAATCACGGCCCCCTGGCTGACCGGGGCAATGACCACACCAATGCCGTCAAACCCGTTCAGGCTCTGCGAAAGCGCCATCGCCTGCGCCGGCGGCAGGTAGGTGGTGAACGGATCACCCGCAGCGGCCAGCATACCCCGCAGGGCGCCGCGCATCAGTGCGCCGGGCGTGACGTGGCCGGCGTAGTCCTTGAGCAACAGGGTATAGGCGGCGCGCAACGCGGCAAAGGGGTGCGCGGGGGCCGCCGACGCCGCCTGCGCCACCGGACGTGGCAACAAGGATCCCAGCAGCACGCCGCTCAGCACCAGCGCGACTGCCTTCCCCCACGAAGGGCGCGGGGGCCGCGACCCAAACCCGAAGGCGGACATTGAACGGTCTCCCCTCCATGGCCGCCCGACCGACCGGGGGACCGCGCTGCGCCAACGGGCGTTGCGCCCGTGCCGCTGGCGTCGTCGCATCCCGTCGCCATAGGGCGAAAGAGGCGGCAGGACTTGCCTGTTCGGCGGGTGGCCGCGGCATCCTGCCCGACCGGTGGGTTGGGGTGATGTGTGGACCTGGACCAGGCGCGTGCCGCGCGAGCCCACGACCGGCCCACGTGCGCCGCGGGCCGCGTGCGGGGTGGGCGCCGCGGCGTCAGGCGTCCACCCGCCGGAAGGTATGCACCCACGCCTGGCCATCCGGCTGCCACACCTGTGCCCCGTGGACGACTCCCAGGCTGGCGCGATAGGCGGCAAGGTCGGCAAACCCCTCGCGGCGGGCGTCCTCGTCCCCCATATCTCCGAGTCGCTGTTGGTAGACGGCCACCAGTTCGAAGGTGCAACCGCCGCAGGTAAAGCGATCCCCCGCTTGCCCATAACGCCGCTGGCGGCGCTGTTGGGTCTTGGCCCCCGCACAGGCCTGGGCCACCAGGTCGGGCCGCGTGACGAGCCGCTGCAGATCTGGCACCTGCACATCCCTGGTTAGAAAAATGCGCACAAACCGATTGCTCGGTCGTCCGCACCGTCCGCCAGACCAGGTTCCCGCCCCTTTCAGCCTTGGATTTGCCCCTTGCGGGGCGGTAGGCAACAGGCGGACTTGGGCCACGCGGCAACGGCCGCGCACGCCGGGACTTCTACCCGGACCGCCGAGCGTTGGCACGGCCCGCGTCCGTGGCCAGGATCGGCTCGGTCCCATGGCACCGACCCTTGCACGTCCCCACCGGCCCAACACCACGCGGCAGCCGTTCACCGCCGCGTGCTCCATAAGGCGCTGCCGCTCCAGGTTCCCCGTCTCGACCTGCTTCCCTGTACGCACCCGGGTATCAACGGCCGCCGTCTTGCCGCCCGCGGCACGCGCGTCGCTTGGCAGGGCCAGGATGTCCACCCCTGCGTACCGTCGGCCGTCGGCGCGCCGGTTCGGATCGGGCGACGGGCGGAAGTCCGGATTCTTGTCCCACCGGCGCAAGGTCCCCCACGTGCATCCTCCGCGCGCATACGGCCTCCGCCGATCGGACAACCTCCCGCCGCCCACCAACCCCGCTCACACCCGCCGTCGGTGGGATTCACGCGGCTCTTGGGGTGGCGGCTTCGACCCCCTCGCAGGCCCGGACGGGAACGCCGCCTGGGCGGCGGAAATGTCCGCCTCGCAGGACCCGGCCCAGGACGCAAGGGGATGCCGCCCGACCGGGGAAGCCCACGCGCGGATTGGGGGGACGCACATGCGCGCCATCGGCCTGATGTCGGGCACATCCCTGGACGGCGTGGACGGCGTTCTGACAGAGCTCGATGCGCAGACCGACGGGCGGATCCGCGCCCACTTGCTGCGAACCGTCCACCTGCCCTACCCGCCCGAGCTGACCAGCGCCCTTTTGACCCTGCAAGCCCGCTTCACGGTCCGCCTCGACGCCATCGCGGAGATCGAAGTCGCCCTGGCCGGGGTGTATGCGGATGCGGTCGCCGAACTGCGACGCGCCGACCCCGCCGCCGACATCCGGTTCGTCGCCTGCCACGGACAGACGGTCTGGCATCGACCGCCCCGCGGCGACCTGCCGGGTCGCAGCCTGCAGTGGGGCAATGCCGCCGAACTCGCGGAGCGCAGCGGTCTCGCCGTGGTCAGCGACTTCCGTGCGGCGGACCTTGCCGCCGGTGGGCACGGCGCCCCGCTGGTGCCCCTCGCGGACCACCACCTCTTTGGCCACGCCAAGGAGAACCGCTGTGTGCAAAACATCGGCGGCATCGCCAACGTGACCTTTCTGCCCGCCGCCGGAACCCCGCAGGGGATCCAGGCCTTCGATACGGGTCCGGGGACGATGCTCATCGACGCGGCGGCACGGCGGACGGGCCCACCCGGCACGTCCTACGACCGCGACGGCCGTGGGGCACGGCAGGGACACGTGGACCACGCGCTGCTTGACACCCTCTTGCGGCACCCCTTCCTGCAGCAGGCGCCACCACGCTCAACCGGGCGGGATGCCTTCGGGGACGCCCTGCTCGACCAGGTGTTGGCCGACTGGCGGGGTACGGCGCGCGACCTGCTCGCCACCCTCACCGAGTTCACGGCGGCGAGCATCGCCGACGCCTACCGCCGATTTCTGCCGGCCCCCGACCGTGTGCTTGTCGGAGGGGGCGGGGCGCGCAACCCAACCCTGCTGGCAGCCCTCGCGCGGCGAATGCACCCCATCCCGGTCGTTCCAACGGACGCCTGCGGTGTGCCGGCCGAATCCCGAGAGGCGCTGGCGTTTGCCATCCTCGGCCTGTGTTCCCTGCTGCGGCGACCAGGCAACGTACCGCAGGCCACCGGGGCGCGGCGGGCGGTCGTCCTCGGCCGCTGGACACCACCCGCCTGAGCCGGGCCCAATCGGCGGCACACGCCGACCGACGGCACCCGCTCAGGGACACGGTCGTGCCCCGGGTGTTTCAGGGCGACCCCCGCAGCGCACCAGGGCCCAGACAAAGTGCACCCCGGCTTCCCCCGTGGTGACGGTGCCCAGGGGAGCCAGGGCCCGCCCCAGCGCGACGGTGTCGAACAAGGCCTTGCGCACCCGGTACCGGCGGCCGTCGCTGAGCACCCGCTCCTGCAGTTCGACGTCGGCCCTATGCTGCGGCTCACGCCGATTCTGCAGAAAAAGGGCGCACCCGTCCGGTCCCAGGATGCGACCCAGTTCGTCCAGAAGCCGCGCACGCTGACTGCCGTCCAGGTGGTCAAAGAGAAAGCCGCAAAGGGCCGCCTGACACGATGCCGACCGCAGCGGCAGCGCGCACGCATCCCCCTCCAGGAGTCGTGCGGCAAGCTGGAGTTCGCGTAGGCGGACTTGGGCCTGCGCGAGCATCGCCGGTGACCGGTCCACCCCGATGACGCGCAGATCGATTCGCTCCGCCAGCGCCGCGGTCCAGCGGCCGC
>DAHWHT010000190.1 GCA_027335515.1 Clostridia bacterium | reverse complement strand
GGGCCTGCCACGTGGCACCAGCGGCCGTACCGGCGGGGTCACTCACGTCGACGGCCACGGTGACCGAGGTGCTGGCGGAGGCGGCCGCACCGCCATTGAGGGTCACGTCGACCGTGGGCACAGTCTGATCGGTGTTGACGTAAACCGTCGTCGTGGTCGGCGGCGACCAGACACCTGCGGCGCTCTCGACCCGCGCATAGACCGTCTTGGCGCCGGGCCCAGGCGTCAGGGCCCAAGTGCCCGCAGAGTTGAGTATGGTGGAACAGGGCGCTACCTGGCCAACCACGCAGCCGTCGTTGTTGCCGATTTGGGTCCATGTGGAACCGTTGTTAGACAGCGCGTGGGTCGCGATGCCGGATGTCCCCTCGGCAGCGGTCAGGGTGTACGGGACCGTGGACGAGTACGTGTAGGCCGCCCCGCCGTTCACGCTCCAATCGGTGACGGTCGGGGCGCCGGGGTCGGTCTGCAGCGGCAGCGTGGGCTGGTAGCAATCCCCGGCACATCCGCCCTGGAAGGCGTCGCTGTTGCCGCTAGCGTTGTAGGCGTCCACGGCGAACCAGTAGTTCTGCGGGGGATTCTGGGTGCAGTAGTAGGTTCCGGTGGTGCAGTACAGATCCAGGGGCAGGTCGCGCAGGTTCAGCCCGCCCGCCGAGTGCGAGAACACGGGCGGGCTCTGGCTCGCCTCCGCCACGTTCGGATACAGCGAGGCATCCGGCGGGTAGATGGCCGCCTGCTCGCTGCTCCACGAGGTCGCCGTGCCGACGTCAAACGACTCGTAGGTCGTCCCGTCCCACACCAGCACGTCATACCCCGTCGCCCCTGCCACCGGGTTCCACGACAGGGTGGCATAGCCACGGCCGGAGCTCGGCGACCAACCCAGACCGCCGTCCGCCCCGGTGAAGCCGCTCGGCTGAGCAGGCACTGTCGGGGCCTGCTGCGTCCAGTCCACGCCCGTCCCGGCGCCCGCACTGTTACGCGCCTGCACCCATCCGGTGTAGCACGTCCCTGGCTGCAGGCCGGCCGCTTGCCAGGAGGTCGCCGTGGTCCACCCCGAGCCTGCCACGGAGTTTGCGGTGTCAGCACACTTGTACAAGACCGCGTTGTACTGCGTGCCCCCCGGGTTGCCAACCGCCGACCATGACATGGTGACGGAGGTCTGTGTGAGGCTTCCCAGGGTGGCCCCCGTCGGCTGGGCGGCATCCGTCGTCGTCTCCGCAGACTGCTGCCACCACTGGATTCCCTGGTTGCTCGCCACGGCGTAGATCGCGCAGTAGTAGCCTGTGTTCGGAGTCAGGCCGGTCACCTGCCAGCTCGTCGACGTGCTGGTGCCCTGGTAACTAAGGTTGCCGCCCCAGGGGCCACACTGCACCCCGGTCTGCGATTCGCCGGCCACCACTGGCCAGTCGACAGTCGCGGTGGTGGACCCGGTGGCCGTCATGCTCGGCGACGGCGCCACCTGGACCGGAACGCCGTTGGACGCCGGGGTCCCATCGCCATAACCGGCGTTGTTTGCCCACACGTTGTAGCCATAACTGGCGCCAGCGCTCTGGTTAGCTGTGGCCGAAGTCGCGGTGCCGCTATAGATGACCGTGCCTCCTTGCCAGGCTCCGCTCGGAGCGAAAGTCCCCTGTTGAAAGACATACACGGTGCCGGGCGCGTTGCCCGCCGTAGTCCAGGTGAACGGCTGCTGATCGTAGGACAACCCTGACACGTGGTTGTTTGGGCTCAAGGTGGGTTGCGCCGCGTACGTCCACGCATTGAGTTCCGGGCAGCCCCAGGGGTTCGTCTGCGAGCATGCCCACACGGCATACTCCGCGTTGGGCGTCAGGCCGGTCAGGGTCACACTCGTCGTCCCCGCGCCGAGGTCGACGCGTTGCTGCGAGCAGGACACCCCACCGGCTGGCGTGTTCTCCTCGCACCACGCGACCTCAGGCAGCGTCTGCGGCGTCACCTCGGGCCACGATACGGTGATGCCCGTCGTGGTGGCGCTGTTGAAGGACACGCTGCAGGGATACCCGTCCCACTGCGCCGACGTGTCCCAGGGTGTAGCGGCGTCCGGGCCGGGCACGTTGACCCGATACACGTAGCCGACACCACACGCCTGATCCGTCGTGGTGAAGTTGGTCGCCGTGCCCTGGTAGATCGTCGTCCACCCAGAAGACACACCGCCCGAGGAATCTATGGTCTCCCGTTGTAGGTCGTAGACGGTGCCCGAGTTGTTGCCATTGGCGTTCCAGGTGATGTAGGTCTCTGTGCCGTTGCCCGCGGCCACGTGGGAGGGTGTGATCCCGCTCGGGGTGTACGCATACTGCTCCACCAGCGTGACGGCAGAGGTCGGCGCGTACCAGATGGAACCATTGCCAACAGACAGGGCCTCGGCATTCGCCCCGTTGGCCCCGTTGCCGAGAAAGCCCTGGATTAGGTTGTACCCGTCGAAACTGAAAGTGACATTGCCCTGGTTGCCCGGGAAGCCCAGTGTGCCGCTGGCGGTGGCGTAGGCGTATGGGGCTAAGCACTGAGCGCCTTGCACCTGCGGTTGAGCGTTGTCGTAGCCGTCAAACACCCCGACGTAGTAGCTACCCGCTGACGCCACAGGCTGGCCGCTCACGGCGGCTTCAGCTACCGTGCCCGATACGGTGCCGCCGATCAATGTCGCGCCGCCGGGCAGCGTGACGTTGGTGTTGAGGTAGCTGAATGCCCATTGGATGTAGGACGACCCGTTGCTTTGACCGCCACCCACCACCGGGGACGGCGACCCAGAGACCGTGCCCACGTTGCAGGTGCCTCCGGGGACCTCCGTCATCCCAGACTGCTGTTGCCATCCGCCCGTCGTGTACGTCGTGCTGTTGGCCAAAGCGGCCGGCGCGGCCACCGCGAGCACAGCGACCGCCGCACCCACGCCGATCACCGCCCGTCCCCACCAGGCCATACGGTCATCCGCCATCCCCGCGCACCCCCTCACCGGAATCGACCGCCACCCGCCCCACCGCGATCCCAGAGTCCTCGACGCCGCACTGGTCGCATCCCCGCGGGGCCAGCGGACACTTGGCGCCCCACCGTCGCCGGCACTCGTCGCGCAAGGCCGCCGCCTCCACATCCAGCGCGACTCGTTGCTCCTCCACAGCCCGTAACCGCGCCCGGTAGTCGGCCGCCCGCCAGAGATCGCGACGGAGGTACACAACGCGCGCCGGGCCCGACATGACCCCGGCATACGGCAGGCCGCCGGCGTCGGACCCCAGGACCAGGCGGTGGCATTCCACAGCCACATGCGCCACCGCGTAACGCTGCGCCAAGTCGATCTCGCCCGGGTCCCATAGCGCCTGGTCGACCGCGGCCCGCACCAACGTCAACCGGTCGGTGCGCCCACCAAGCGCGTCCAGGCATCGCTGCACGGCGTCACGCATCGACCATCCTCCGATCGCGCCGCCGCCGGCGTCGGCGCACCGCAACCAAGGCGCCCCCCGCGCCGAGCCCCACCAGTGCCACCGCCACCGCGGCCCACTCATCCCGGCGAACAGCGTGCTGGTGTGCCCGCTGCCGCCGATAGGCCGCCACGCGCGGATCCGTGCAAGCCAACACCCACGGCCGGCCATGGACCTCCGCCCCACAGGCGCCCACCGGCACGCGGATGCCGTGCCAGATGTAGGTCGGCTCCGGGTGTCGCAGCGGCCGGCCCGTGGACGACGCGACGACGGCATGGTGCTGAGCCGCGCCCCCTGCCGGAAAGGTCCAGGCCGCCAAAGCCACTCCGCCCCGCAGCGCCAGGATGGCGACCACCCCGGAGGCCACCTGCCACCGCATCCCCCAGTCCCTCCTTGCGAACACGCAAAGGGGCGGCCTCGTGGGCCGCCCCTTTGCGTGTCATCTACGTTATGCGCCAGAATCACTGCGCGGGATCAAAGAGAACCGCCATCGGACAACGTGCATTACGAAGGATCTGGTCGACCGTCCGCCCGCAATAGAGTTCTTCGGTCGAAGTGCGCAGCTCCGCATGCAGGAGAATCAGATCGCAGTGCTCTTCGGATGCGAACTTGGTGATTTCTTTGCTGACCAAGCTACTCGTGCGAGTGCGCACTTCACAGCGGACGGCGACGCCGGCCTCCTCACCCAGACGACTCACCGCGCGTGTTGCATGCCAGCCGTAGTCTTCTTCCGCGCGCAGATCCCCCAGGGCACGACCGCCAAAGGGCTCTGCCAGCGGAAAGGCTTCGACCACGTGCAAAGCCACCACGTCCGCCCCCATGCCACGAGCCAGCGCCAAGGCAAACTCGGCGACGCGCAAGTCGCCTCGGGTCCCGTTTGTGGGAAGCAAGATGCGTCGCACGCTACCCCCGGAACGGTGCCACTGAGGAGCTTGGAACACCAAAGTCGTGCAGGGCGTCTTCCGCAGCACATCATCCACTACCTGCCCGAAGAGGACGCGTCCAAAGACGCCGACTCCAGGGCGGATTTCGGCAGCACCCAGCACCAAGAGATCGTAATCACGCCCAGCCTCCGCGAGAATGGCGTCGACCACGCCGCTGCGGCGAGTGGTAACCGATCGCTCCTTCCACTCAACATTGGCACCGGTGGACATCTCGGTCCGCGACAACGCCTGGACGTCCGTTTCGTCGTCGCTGAGCCGAGCGTGCAAGGCAACCGCCTCGACCGACCGCGCGCCGGCGAGGTGTCCCACCACCTCACCAGCGACCAATGCATGACGGCCGTCGCGCACCGGCACCAGCATGCGGCGCAGACCGTGCAGGAAGCTGCGCGCCTCGTGAGCCTCGCGCCGCAGCCGCTGCTCTTCCTCCGGATCGGCAGGTGCCCGGTGCAGGGTCCAGCGCAGCAGTGGCGGTGCCATGACCGACGTCGCCACCGCCATAGCAACAATGATCGAGTACATTGGGATGGTCAGGACACCCATTTGCAATCCGACGGTGGCAACGATGATCTCCACCGCACCTCGCGCGTTCATGCCGGAGCCGAGAGCCGCCGAGACCCACGGTGACAGTCCAGCCAATCGCGCACCGAAGTATGTGCCGGCGAACTTGGCGATACACGCCACCGTCACCACCGCCACCAGCGCGATGAGCAGGCCCGGTGTCAATAGCGCGGGCACATCCACCTTCAGCCCGGCGGCCGCGAAGAAGACCGGGGCAAACACTCCGAGCGTCATCGCCTCAAGTTGACGCCGCGCCACTCGACTGACCCGTGGGATGCGAGAGAGTTGCACCCCGACCAGGAACGCCCCAAGGAAGGCCTCCACGTGCAGAGCCTGCGTAACCGCAGCGCCCCCCAGTCCGACCAACAGGACCACGGTGAGCGTGGCACTCTCACCAGCGAAGTGGTCGTCGACCCAGTGCACGAGGGCGCGGATGACCCGATACCCCACGGTAAAGCAGAACACGGCGAAGGCCAGGGTTCCAAAGATGGACAGGGCTAGTGTATTCACCGGTACGGCGTGGGCGGTCGCGATCCCGGCCACTAGGGCTAGCAGAAACCATCCGGTCGCGTCGTTGATGACCCCGGCCGCCAAGGTCAGTTGACCCACGTCGCGACGCATCAAGTTCATATCGAGGAGGATCTTCACGATCACGGGTATGGCGGAGATGGACATCGCGGTGGCCACGAAGAGATCGAAAACGGGGCGTGCATGCGCGTGGGCTAGCAGAGCGGCTGGTAATAGCGTAGCAAGTCCGTAGCCGCAGAGAAACGGCACCAGCACGCCGCCCAGCGCTACTAAGATGGCCGGTTTCGCTTTGCGCCGCACCAGCGGAAGATCCACCTCAATCCCGCTGAGCAGGAGCAATAGGATCACGCCGATCTGCGCAATCAACTGCAAGAGCAGGGGTTGCGGCCCTTGCGCGGGGAAGACCGACGCGAAGAGGCCTGGGAAGAGTGCGCCGACCAGGGATGGACCCAGGACAACCCCGGCCAGGAGTTCCCCGATGACTTGGGGCTGGTTCAGCCGGCGTGCCACCTCGCCCAATCCGCGAGCACACGCCAGCAGCAACGCGAACTCTAGCAGGAATCGGAGAAGATCAGACGGCGTCAGCGGCATGGCAATACCCCCAGAAAGGCTTGCCGTCGCCGAGACGCCGCCCATCGGCGCACGGCAGACCGCCATGCGCCCTATCAAGAGGGCAGCCTGCACCACATTCCACGCTTACGAGGTTAGCTGACGGGCTCGGAGTGAATGATACCCCTACCTCGGCAAGGTCTCCGAGGATTCGCCCCACGGATCCGTCTTGGGTCCCCCGTTCGCCGCTGGCGGCGACTCAGCGATCAGCATAGTGCGCTATTCAGTTGTGCCCGCAGCGGCACTGCCGCCCGAGCACACGAACGGTACCACGTCCATATCCCGTGGGCAATGGCGTGTCGCCGCCGGGCCAGTACGGAAGCACCGCGCGGTATCGGGCCACATCCCCGCCGCGCGTTCTCGAAACGGGCCCGGACACGCGAAAGGACGGCCTCGTGGGCCGCCCAGTGTGTCGTCTGTGTGTTGTTGTGGTTCCAGTGGCTCAGGGCTCGGAGAAGAGCTTGCCCACGTCCTGGGTGATACCGGGAAAGAGCGCGCAGCCGAGCTCCTGGCCGGCCGTCAGCACACGAGGATCACCATAGCCGCCGTCCTTGAGCTCAAAGACCCGGACCGTCTCCTCCTCGGGATCGACCAGCCAGTAGAAGCGAACGCCGTAGCGTTCGTAAGTGTGCCGCTTGGTGATCACATCCCTGTGCCGGCTGCCGTCGGAGATGACTTCCACCACTAGGTCCGGCGCGCCCTGGACGTTCTCCGCCGTCAGAATCCCCAAGCGGTCCGTGGTGATAAAGAGCAGGTCGGGCTCCACCACGTCGTGCATGGAAAGCACCACGTCCAGCGGCGCCGAAAAGCCTTCGCCGTGTCCCGCGTCTTCGGCCCGCACCAAGAGACCCTGCAAGCGCTTCACGATCCGCTGATGCTTGACCTTCGGCGCCGGGCTCACGAGCAGGTCCCCTTCCAGCACCTCGTACCGCTTGCCGTCGTCCGGCGTATACAGCAGGTCCTCGTAAGTAAAGTTGCCGCGTCCGGCCTCGTGCTTGCTCACCGCCACGGCGCATCGCCCCCTGACCACATGATACCCTGGCCGCTGCTTGAGATGGCAGTGCCTCACACCGGCCGACCGCCCCACAGGAGCATTGCCAGGGCGATCGCCGCAACCACTGCGCCGCGCTCCAGCCACTGCCCCTGGATACTCGCCTCCGGGATCGCCGGGGCCCAGTGCGGATGGACCATACGCCGGGAGAAAGGCCACCACAGCATCTGCGGGCTGGGGTTGGCCAGGTCGGCCACCAGGTGGCTGAGGTAGCCGACCAACACGGCGGCCGCCGCGACGGCCGCCAGGCCCCAGGCCACCAATGGCAGGTGCGCCACAGGCGGCGCGCCGCGGCGCTGCAGCCAAGCGAAGGTCGCGCCAGAGAGCCACCGCCCGAGTGCGAGCGTGGCCAGCACCGCAATGCCCGCCGCGCCGATGCTGTGCGTCTCGCCCCGGTGCCAGATCGTCCGGCCGCCAAACCACCGCCGGCCGTGGGCGACAAAGCCCGTGTGGTGGTTTTCCACTGCGGCGGCCGGCCAGGGCACGAACCGGCCCCAGGCACTGTGCGGATGGTCGATGTCGGGCAGCACCGCGCCGATGGCGCCCGCAGCCGCGCAGATCGGCAGCATCACCGACCCACCCAGCAGGATCGCCAGCGGCACACAGGCACAGGCCCCGATGACCGCGTGCGTATGGTCCCGCACCGCCATCACCTCCCCTGCCGGACTCCCCGCGTCGATTGCGGCACCCGCACCGCCATGGCCCGTGTCGCATGCAACACGGCGAGCCGGGCCACCAGCAGGCGCAGGTCGCGGTCGTGGGCCAGCGGCTCGCGGAACGGCAGCAGCACCAGGTCGACGGGCACGGTCGCCACATCCACCTCCGGCGCATCACCGGCCAACCCGTCCGGCTGCTCGCTGCGCAAGAGCCGTGCCGCCACCCGCACGCCGAGCACCCCACGGGCGCGCAGGTATTCCGCCTCGGCCGTAGTCCGCACACCGTCGATCACGAGGGACGCCTGCCGATCGCCGTGCTCCAGGGCCAGCGCCGCCGCGCGCACCGAGTCACCGCCGCGCATGCGCTGCGCGTCAAGCGGACCACCGGAGAGCGCGACCCGCGCAAACCCGTGCCGCCGTCGCAGCCAGTCGGCCACCGCAGCCTGCGCGTCCCCGTCGGACCCCGTCAGATACACCCGCATGGGTCCCATCCGTTTCCACCTCCAGGTCGCCGTGGGCGGAGGCCCGTTGGCCCCCGCCCCGCCGCGTCACACCGGTCGCGGCGCCTCGGGCTCGAACAGGTCCGGCCGCGCACTGCGCAGGCTAGTCCAGCAGCCGTCGCCGATCACCAGGTGGTCCAACACGGCGACCCCCAGCAGATTCCCCGCCAGCACCAGGCGCCGGGTCACCGCACAGTCGGCGTGGGAGGGCTCGGGATCACCGGACGGATGGTTGTGCGCCACGATCACCGCCGCCGCGTTGGTCAGCAGCGCCGCCGTGAACACCTCGCGCGGCTCGACCGGCACGTGGTCGATGGCACCCAGGCCCACCCTCTGCACCGCGTTGATCCGGTGCTTCGTGTCCAGGTAGGCCGCAAGGAAGACCTCCCGCGCTTCCCGCCGCAGCAATGGCTCCAGCAGCAGCGCGGCGTCGCACGGCTCGGACAGCGACCAGGTGCGGTACGCGCCCACCCGCGCCTCGCGCACCATCTCGACCCGCACCCACCGAGGGTCGGCGCCGACCGCCGGGGCGGGCCGCGCCGACTCTCCCCACAGGGACCGGGCCACCGCATCCGCCATCGCCATCCACTCCACCCACCAAGGCCATTTGTTTGGAGGTGGCCTTGACGGGCTCCCCGAGGACGGGCCAAAGGCCCGGCCCGCCGGGCGGGTCGGTGCATGGGCGCAGTCGGGCGACCGCCGCCGCCCAACCCTGGGGCAGCCCGTAGGGCGCAGGGTTGGCTGCGTCGGCGAGACGCGCGAGGCCCCCGGCCGAAGCCGGGGCACCCGTGCACCAGGACCGCAAGACCGCGCAGCGGACGACGGCGGGTAGACTCGGGAGCCCAAGGCCGCCGCCAATGCTCCCAAGCGGGCCGCAGTGCAGCGGAGGGCCGCGCCTCCGAACCCGGGTGGGGTCCGGGGCGGGGGTCCCGACCCGGAAGACGGGGCGGGTGGGGGTCCGGGGCGCGACGGGGGCTGTGTCCCCGAGGGCGCCCCGGCGTGTCCTCTGCCCTGGCCCCACCCGCCCGTCCCCGGCTCAGGAAGCCGCGGCATCGGTGCCCCGGCCGCGACGGCCGGCAAACACGGCCAGCACGATCAGCACCAAGCCGGCGACAAAGACCAGCAATGCCAAGTCGTCCAGGGTGCTGGCCACCGAGCACCGCCGCGCGGCCAGGTGGAACACGGCGATCAGCAAGTGCGCCTGGAGGCTGTGGCACCAAAGCGTCAACGCCGACAAGGATTGCCGTCCGGGGCGCCGCCAGATCGCAAACGCCGGCACGTCCGGCAAACCGATAGCGGCCACCAGGAACAGGACCCAGGGCAAACAGGACCTTCCGTCGAACACGCACGACCAACCGCCTCCATCAACGGTCGCAAGTCCGGACCCGGATCCGCGGCTCATGGGTCCAGGCGGACCGGCAGCGAGCGGGTAGGCAGGACACGCACCCGGTCGCCATCGGCGTAGAGCAGCCACCCGTCGCGGTCGTCCAGCTCGACCCGCACCGGCAGCCACCGCCCGCCCACCTGCACCGTCAGCCCGTCGCCGCAGTGCAGGTCCCGCCCGTCCAGGCACCACCG
>DAHWHT010000181.1 GCA_027335515.1 Clostridia bacterium | reverse complement strand
CACGCGCCACCTCCGTTGGAGGGCTTCCCGGCCTAATCCTGACAGAGCGTCTTGGGGCCGTCCAGCCCCTTTTGCAACGAAATTGTTTGGACTTGCTCCGTCATCCTTTCTCTTTCAGCCCACTGCTCACTCATGCGTCAGCACTGCGCCCAACGCCAGCACGTGCGTGGGCTTCTTGACGAAGAAAGAGTCGACGATCTCCGGGTCTTTCAGGAAGCAGTGGGCCGACGAGCAGATCTTCGCCGCCTACTGCAGCTAGGCGAAGACCGGAGATCGGGGGACGCCTTCAGACAGAAAGGGGCCCCGCGCTTCGTCCGTTGCCGCCCCCTGCCGCACTGGACCGACCAGGAGCTCGTGCCCCACGCTGCCTACTGCGCCGCTGCCCACCGCTCCACACAAGGCGCCCGACGTCGACACGCTCACGGAAACCCTGACCACGGCGACGGGCAGCGGACGCCACCGGTTGGCGTTCGCCTGGCCCGTGTCGCCGCGAGCAAGATCGCCCCTTCAACCCACTTGGTGTTCCGCGATGCCACCCCGAGGCCACCAAGCCACCCGCAATGCGTACTGCGTCGTAGCCGTCGCCAAATCCGCGTCACTCCGCCCTTTCGGGCGGCTTCACGTCCAGCGCTCCTAACTCCCGCCAGACCCGTCCGTTTCACGTGAAACGGGCGCCAGCATCTCAAGCAATCGCTCCAGATCCGCGGCGCCGAAGAACGCGACCTCCACCATCCCTTGGCGACCATCACCTCGAATGCGCACCCGCGTTCCGAGGGCTTCCCGCAATCGACACTCCGCGTCCCGCCAGTCCGCTGTCCTTACCATCGACGCCCTCGGACTTGCCGCCGCGGTCGTATCACCAGGCGGGCGCTGAAGCCGGCGGACGAAATCCTCCGTCGCACGCACGCTCATGCTGGCGCCCACCACCTGCTCCACAGCCGCCGCCTGCTCCGTCGGACCCTCAAGTGCCAGCAACGCCCGCGCATGCCCTGCGCTCAGCCGCCCGTCCACTACGGCTGCCCGCACAGCCTCCGGAGCGTGCAGGAGGCGCAGGCTGTTGCTGATCGCTGGCCGACTGCGCCCAAGCCGCCGCGCCAGTTCCTCCTGTGACAACCCGTAGTCTTCGATCAGCCGGCGCAGGGCCTCCGCTTCCTCGAGAGGATTCAGATCCTCGCGCTGGAGGTTCTCGATCAGGGCTATCTCCGCGACCTCGGCATCACTCAGCTCTCGCACCAACGCCGGTACCTCGGCCAGGCCCGCCGACTGCGCCGCCCTCCACCGGCGCTCCCCGGCTACCAGTTGATAGCGTCCCTGCCCGACGACCCGCACAATCACCGGCTGTAACACCCCGTGGGTGCGAATCGACTCGGCCAACTCCGCCAAGCCCTCTGCAGCAAAGGTTCGCCGCGGCTGAAGCGGATTACGTTCGATCGCCGTGCATGCCAGCGACTCCACTCGATCGCCCGAGCGAGGTTCCAACTCCGGGAGCAAGGCGTCCAATCCTCTACCCAGCCGGCGCTGCGCTCCGGGCACGCACGAGCACCTCCTTAGCCACGTCTGCATACGTTTGTGCACCGCGCGACCGGCCATCGTAAAGCCCGATGGGCAGTCCGTGACTCGGCGCCTCACTCAGCCGAACGTTGCGCGGCACGACACTCCGAAACACCCGACCGCGGAAGGCCCGCTTGACTTCCTCGGCAACCTGCAGCGAAAGGTTCGTCCGCGCATCGAACATCGTCAACACCACTCCGAGGATCGCGAGCTCTGGGTTCAGTTCGGCCCGAACGCGTTGCAACGTGGCGAGCAATTGACTGACACCTTCAAGGGCGTAGTACTCGCATTGAATGGGAATCAGGACCGCCTCGGCGGCAACCAGCGCATTAACCGTCAGCAATCCAAGGGACGGGGGACAGTCGATAATCACCAATCCATACTTGTCTGCCTCTGCGCTCAAAGCCGTTCGCAAGAGCGATTCCCGGCGCTCCTGGCCGACCATCCCTACTTCCGCCCCAACCAGGCCTCCACCGGCTGGCACGAGCGCCAGGTTCGGCACCGCCGTCTGCCGCGCCGCCCGTGCCAAACCGACCCCGCCGACCAACACGTCCAGCAGCCCAACCCCGACCCGTCGATTATCGACGCCCAACCCGCTCGTGGCGTTTCCTTGGGGATCCGCGTCAATCAGCAGCACCCGCTCCCCGGCCTGTGCGAGATAAGCGGACACATTCACGGCTGTGGTCGTCTTGCCGACCCCGCCCTTTTGGTTCGCAACCGCCACCACGCGAACCACACCGTCCGCCTCCGCTTCAACACTCCTCGCGCGCCGGCCGCATAATCCGCAATTCGACCGTCCACCCGCCCGGCTCCTCCCGCCTAAGCCATTCCACCGCAAAACCTGCCGCACGCAGTCGATCCACAACCCGTTCGACAGGCAGCTGCCATTCCACTTCTGCGGAATCCTGCCGGCGCGTCTGCGGGGTGTGGCCCAGGCGCCGATCCACCCACTTGCTTGCCGCGCGCACGCTCAGCCCTTCGGCAGAGAAGGTTGCCACGGCAGACAATCGCTCGGCCTCACCACTTAGCCGGAGCAACTCGCGCGCATGACGTTCCGACAAGCCCTCCGCAACCAACGCAGCACGCACGCTGGATTCCAGATGCAGAAGGCGCAACTTGTTCGCAATCCCTGGTTGGCTCCGCCCGACCGCAAGCGCCACTTCTTGTTGCGTTAGTCGGAATTCCTCCAGGAGCCGCGCGCACGCGGCCGCCTCGTCCAGATAGTGGAGGTCGGCCCGCTGCACATTCTCCACAACGCCGACCACGGCTGCTTCCCGATCCGACAGTTCCCGCACCACCGCAGGCACGGTGGGCAAACCGACCGCACGCGCAGCGCGCCACCTGCGCTCGCCCGCGACGATTTCCAGAGATCCCATCGACGGCCGCACCAGCAACGGCTGCAAAACGCCATGCTCACGCACCGAGGCAGTGAGTGCATCCAGGGCTGCAGGGTCCTCCGTTTGTCGCGGCTGGTAGGCTCCAGCCCGCAAGCTCCCCACGGGTACCTGACGAACCAAGCCCCCCCCTGCGATGTCCCGTATCCAATCCGATTCCGCCATCGCCCAGCCTCCCCACCGGAACCCGCCGCTGCCGCCTGCCTGCCGCGGGTTCAACCGTCGCCGGCCTGTCTTGCGTGCCGGGGATAGCGGCGAGGCGTGGAACGACCCTTTTCAAGCACTACGACCGCCCTAAGCCCGCATCCCTCGGGAAGCTCGTACTCCTTGTATCGCATCCCCCGCAGGCCCACGCGTTGCGACATGCGCTCCGCGTCAGCCCACTCCTCCCTCCAACGAGGCCCCTTCAACATCACCGCCCGCCCACCAACACGGCACAGCGGGGCCAGGTATTCAACCAGCCGCGGCATCGGCGCCACCGCGCGCGCAACGACGCAATCCGCGCGCTCGCGAATATCGTCGCTTCGCGCGGCCTGCTCGGCCCGCATCTCGCAGACCGCCACGTTTGTAAGACCCAATGCCTCCGCGGCGTTTCGCAGAAAGGCACAGCGGCGCCGATTCGCCTCCAACAGCGTCACCTGAATATCCGGGACTACCACCGCCGTCGGTATGCCTGGAAATCCTGCCCCACTGCCCACGTCGACCACCGTTTCCCCGGGGGTCAGTTCCGCGAAGGGCAACCATGCCAAGGAATCCAGCAAATGCTTGCGGCGACCGTCCACCCAGTTGCGTATCGTGGTCAGCCCCAGCGGCGAGGCCCAAACCAACCGCAACAAGCACACGAGGCGTTCCGCGTCTGAAAGCGACACGTGCAGGCCGCATATCTCAGCCTCCCTGCACAGCTCCTGCGCCTCCCACACGCTTTCCGGTGACGCCACCGTGAATTCTCCCCTGCTCGGCCGGCGCGGTCCGGCGCCCCGACCCGTCGCCGGGAGACCTACCGCATCGCCACATACTGTTGTGCGATTGTAAACACGTTGGCTACTACCCAGTACAGCGCCAAACCTGCGGGGAGACGCAGAAACACGTAGAACATAATCGCAGGCATCAGGTACATCATGAATTGCATCTGTTGCTGGGAACCACCTGGTTGCAACGCCATACTGATCTTGGTCTGCCAATAGGTAGATACTCCACCCAAGACGGGAAGAATATACAATGGATCCGCCTTGCCTAGGTCGGGGAGCCAAAGAAACCCAGGGGTCAAGGGCGGATGGCCGGCAAAATTGAACACGCGAAGCATATCATAAAACGCATACAGCACAGGGAGCTGCAATAGCATTGGCAGACAACTGGCCATGGGATTAACCCCATGTTCCCGATAGAGACGAACCTGTTCCTCCATAAGCCTTTGCTTGTCGTCCTTGAATTTCTCTTGCATTTTCTGCAGTTCTGGTTGCATGGCCTGCATCTTTTTGAAGGATTGTATTTGTGCTCGATATAACGGATACACAAGCAGACGGATTCCGGCGGTAAGCAGGATGATGCCGACGCCATAACTCGACGTCCCTCGGCTGAGCACCAGCATCCCGACACTCAGCAGATGCACCAACCCGTGCCACAGCGCCCCCAAGAACTGGCCTCCTCATCGCCACCCCCTTACGAGGGCGAGCGCTCCGGTACAGGGTCCCAGCCGCCCGCGTGCCAAGGATGGCAACGACTCAGCCGCCTTAGGGCAAGGGCGCCGCCGCGCCACAATCCGTATCGCCGAATGGCTTCTTCCGCATACCGGGAGCAACTCGGTGTGTACCGGCACTGCCCGACCAACATGGGTGCCACCACGCCGCGGTAAGCCGTCAACAGCACAACTGCAACGAAAATCCCGACCGCGCTCAACGCCGCCGCCGCAGATCTCCCGAGCCGGCTGCAAGACCCACCCTTTCGGTCGCATACGTCCATTGTCGCTCCATCTCCGCAAAAGAAGCGTCCAAAGACGCCCCCCGCAGCACCAGGATGACCGCCGCTCCAAAACGCAATTCCGGCCCGGCGCGTACCACCGCCCGCCACCGCCGACGCAATCGGTTCCGTGTTACCGCTGGACCCAGCCGCTTACCAGCCGCTACCGCGACCCTCGGCGCCTCGGTTCCCTCGATCCGAATGCGCAGATGAAAATAACGGAACGAGGCGCTGCGCCCCCGCGCAAACACCTCGTCGAACACGCGCCTGCCACGCAACCGTTCGAGGCGCGCCTTCTGCACCCCCCGGACTCAATAGGACAGCCGGTGCCGCCCCTTCGCCCTCCGGGCCTTGAGAACCATTCGCCCAGACCGCTTCCGCATCCGAGTACGGAAACCATGTACCCGCTGCGCCTTGCGCACCTTGGGTTGGAAGGTCCGCCGCAAAAAACTCCACCCTTTCGCCTCACCACAGAGGCGGTCGAGGCAACGCCACCGATTATGCCGAGCCCCGGCCAAGCCTGTCAACCAGGCCATCTCGGGCTGCTTGTCCGCGGTCGAGGCC
>DAHWHT010000156.1 GCA_027335515.1 Clostridia bacterium | reverse complement strand
GCACCGCGCCCATGGTCTTTGCGGATCGCCTGACGGACGGCTGCGCCATGCTGGTCTTGGCGACGGCGGGCGCGGCCTGGCTGGGCCGCGGCTCGGCGCCGTACGCGTTGCTGATCGCGGCCGCGGTCATCGTGCTGCTGGTGCAGAGTCGGCGTGCCGCCGCGGTTGCGGTCGGTCTGGTCGGCCGGGTGCGTCGCCTGGCCCCCTTGCGGGACAAGGCCACCGTGCTCTTGGACAGCGCGCGCACCCTGCTTGTGCCAGGTCCGTTTGCCGCCGCCCTGGGACTGGGCATCGTCGGGTGGGGGCTTGAGGGGCTGATTGTGTATTTCGTGCTGAGCGCCTTTGGCTGGCCGTTTTCGGTGGCCGCCTCCGTGCTGGTGGTGGCCACGGCCGCCATCGCCGGTACGGTGTCGGCCCTGCCGGGCGGGATCGGCGCCGCCGAGGGGGTGATGGTCGCCCTGTTGCTGTGGCTGCGGGTTCCGCTGCCGCTGGCGGTGTTGGCGACGTTGGTCATGCGCTTTGCGACCCTGTGGCTGGGCCTAGGGATCGGGCTGGTTGCCCTCGGCGCCGCGCAGGCCGCCGGCGATCGTGCGCGGCATCCGCTTGCCGAGGCAGGCGGTGGCGCGCACGCCGGCTAGCGCTGGGACCCGATCTGGCTCCGGGCCGAGGAGTCGCTCCTGGCCGCGCTGGCACGGGCGGCCGCGACAGAGGCGCCCGCCGGCTTCCAGTATTCCGCCACCGCTTACGAGATCCTGTCGGTGCTCGGGTCCGCGACGGAGCAGGCTGTGCCCTCGACGCCTACTTCCGTTCCCTTCGGAGCACGCCGCGCGGCGTGCCTACGGGACGGCGGCCCTCTCCGAGGACCGCACCCGGGCATCCATCTTCAAGCCGCACCGCGGCGCACCTGCGGCTGCTTGGCGATCCCGGTATCGCGTGCCTCACCGCCGAAACCGAGCACGATCCGGCAGACGTGGGGGGCGGCCTATGGCCCTGTTCCTGCTGCTGCCCGAGGGGGGGGGCGCCGCAATCCGTGGTCCGCGACAACGGAGGCCGGCTGCCGGTGCCCGTATGGTTTCTGCTGGACGAGTTCGGCAACATCCCGCGCATTCCGGGCATGGACACGAAGCTGACCGTGGCCGCCGGTCGGGGCATCCGCTTCCTGCTGGCCCTCCAGGACCTGGCGCAACTCAAGAAGTACGGCGACGCCAGCCAGACCATGACCGGCAACTGCGACACCTGGCTCTTTCCGCGGACCGACGATGTGGAGACGGCCAAGGTCATCAGCGCCAAACTCGGCACCTTCACGGTGCGCGCGTCCAGCCACAGCATGCAGTCCGTTTCCGGTCGGCACACCCAGTCCGAAGGCGCCACGGCGCGGCCGCCAGGGACGTCCGACGAGGCGCTGCGCTGGCCCAGTGGGCATTCGCTGCTCATGCAGAGTGGCGAGCATCCGGCGGACATGCCCCTGCAGGACCCCGGCGGCTGGCGATCCGCGTCGGCCGCCTTCCAGCCGGCCGATCCACCGAAGTCGCGCGAGGCCGAAGCGGAGCCCACGTGGTTCCCAGGGGGCCGAGGCTCCCGAGGAGACAAGGACGCGTCGTTTGATCCTGTCGCACCGGCTGGCGATGCTCAGTCCGCGGCCGCGTCGACCATACCCGCCGAGGTGGCGGGGTCCGTGGAGCAGGGCCCGGAAACTCTGGCCCAGAACACCCCTAACCCAGAGCGCCCCGCCGCCGCAGCGCGGCCCAAGGGCAGCGGGCGACTCAGCGGTGGGCGCGGGCGGGCCTGACCGGTTCGGACCGTGCTCCAGCACTTGCGGGCCTGCCGGGTATGGACGATGCTGGCGATGAGGCGGTGAGCCCCATGGCTGCCGAAGAGGTGGCAGTGACCCGTGAACCCGGAGACGTACCGCCGCGGGGGCCGTCAGCATCTGAGGAACGGCTCAACGTCAGCCTGCTCATCCTGCAACGGGTGGACCACCTGGAGATGCGCGTGGAGCGGTTTGAAGACAAAACGGACGCGCGGTTCGCCGCGGTCGATGCGAAGTTCATCGCGCTCGAAGACAAGATGGATACGCGGTTCGCCGCGATGGACACGGAGATTGACGAAGTGCGCCGTGAGCTGTCCGCCAAGTTCGATGGCCTGTCTGCTAAGATAGTGTGGATCTTCGGTTTGATCCTCGTGGCGGTCCTCGCCAAGGTGTTCATCCCACAGTTGTAGATCCACCACGTTTATGACCAGAGGGCGCTTCTACTGGGAAGACGGGTTAAGAGGCGCTCTGTTTTCTCCGCGAGACCAGCGGTTGCGATGCGCGTGTCTGGCCTGGGAGGCGTTTCACCACCACGTCCTGCGCGAGCAGGGTCAGCCCATCGACGTGATGGGCCTGGTGCGCAACGCGGGTATCGCCGCCGGCTCCATCTTCGCCTTCCCCTGGCTCTCGGTTCGGCTCATCCTCTTTGGCAACGACCTCGCCAACGGCGTCGTCTCCGTCCTGGGCGCGCAGTCCTGCTCCTGAACACGCTCGGACCCTCCGACATCGCGCTGCTCGTCCTGGTCCTGGCTCAGTCCGTTCAGTGATGCTGCTCTACGCCGCGATCGAGATCGTCTCGGCCAGCGGGCTTGCCGCCGCCATCCGGCCGTTTCTGCCGCTCACCACGCTCTGGGTCACCTACCGCACCCCGCACATGCTGCAGCAGTATGCCTACCGGTCCGGGGTCGGCGGCGGGATGGCGTCTGCCGGCAACGTTGTGGCCCAGGAGCATGCTACGTGGTTTGTCGCTTGAGGAGGTGTTGGCTCGTGTCCGACGAGGCCCCCCCATACCTGCTTGCGCGCCACATCGTGACCCGGGTCGAGCTCTTCCCAGGGGTCGGCCCCCTGGAAGCCGGCATCATCCTGATCGGTGGTGCCGGCGGGTTCGGGTTACGATGGGTGCTCGGACTGGTCGTCCGGGCCCTGCCCGCGGCCATGCACGGCGCGGCCGACGCCCTGACCGTCGCCCGCTTCGTGGCGCTGCTCGGTGGCGCCGGCGTGGGATTCAGGCTCACCCGTCCCACACCCGGCGGGTCCGTGCTGGACGACGGTCGGGCCATGCGCCATTGGGTCCGGTCCCAGAAGCTCTTTTGTACTCCCCGGGAGGCGATGCATGAGGCGTGCCCCCCGGACTGGAGGTCCGTAGCCCGAAGAGCTCAGGGTGAATACCCGGAAACCGTTGGCGGTCATCGCATCCCGGGTATCTGGCCGGCGCAACTTCGGGCTGTCCGCGGCGGACGGTCGGAGCAGGGTCTGCCGCGCTCGGCGCCGCGCACCGATCGGGCGAGCACCCCTGGCGACTCCGCCGCGTACCTTGGACGTGGGTGGGACAACGGCCGTCGGCGCCACAGGCTCCGTGGCCGGCGGTGCACCTAGGTGGGGGATGGCGACGGATGGCGACGGAGACCAGCGTGACGGTGCGCACGCTGTTTGCCCCAGACGATGATACGACCGGGGAGTTCTTACGGTTTGTGGGAAGGGCGCGGCGGTCGATCCACATTCTCATCTTCGGCTACCACCTGCCGGCCCTCACCGACCTCTTGATCGCCAAGCACGGCTCCGGGGTGAGCGTCCGCCTCCTGCTTGACCACAGCCAGTCCAAGGGTCATGCCGAGGCGGGGGAGGTGGCGCGCCTCTTGGCCGCCCACTTGGACGTGGTGGTCGGTACCAGTCCGGTGCATCACCAGATCCTGCACAGCAAGTTTACGGTCGTCGACGGCGAGTGGGTGGAAGACGGCTCGTGGAACTACAGCCTCTCGGCGCCGTCGCAGGCCAACACCATGAACTTTGTGCAGGACGCGGCGCGGGCGGCGGAGTTCATCGCGCACTGGCAAAGGCTGCGCGATTGGATCGTCGCCAACGAACCGGGTCTGCAGCCGTCGTGACTGCCGGGGTCCGTGGATCCGGGGGGGCGGCCGTCGCCCCCGGCCATCGCGGCTGGCGTGCGGGTCGATGCGTCCGGCCGTTGTGAGAAGCGCCGCGGCAATTGTCTGCTACGATCGGCGGATTCGCGCCAAAATGTCAGCCCACGGCGCGCAGGAGCCCCTGGGTCGAGCGGGTAGTCGGTTACGGCGGGGGGTCGGGGCCGTGGCCGTGGCAGCAAGGTGCGGGTGGCGGTGCTGGGGGTTGATGGTCCACCGGCGGGTGGGGGATGCTGCTGCGCGTCCTGGTTGGTTGCGCTGCCAGGGCGTGGTTGCGGTCTGCGCGGCGTCGGCGGTGCGCCGCCTGGGGGACGGCCCCGGTGTTCCAGGTGCCTCCCCGGGGCCGGGTCGGTGGTCGGAGGCCCTGCGCGCCGGCTCCTGCCGCCGCTGTGTGCGTACCGGGCCCCGCCGGCCGTCGCCGGCGCGCGGATCAGCTGAAGACCGCGGATCCGGCCCGGGGGCGGTCTGCGACGCGCCGTTGTTGCTGTTGGAGGCGGACCAGGCGCGGGTGCCGGCGCACGGCGCGGTCCGGGGGTTGCGCGCCGCCTCCGCGGCCGTGGACCGACCCGGTAACCACGGAGGCCCGCGCGGCGCCGCTGCGGTTTGCGGCTGCGCGGCATGCGTCCCCCGCCGGCTGCGGGACGTACCGCCTCGCTGCGTGCCGCGCTGCGTAGGTGCACGCACCCGCCTGCGTGCCCTTGTCCGGGGGGAGTGCGGGCGGTGGGTGCCCGCCGCGCGCCGGCAGCCGGTGGCCTGAATTCCGGCGCGGCCCCGCGTGTTGTCGTTCCCCAGTGGTGCGCTGCGGCGTGCTGTGGCAGAATGGCGGACGGGAGTCCCGTCTTTGTCAGACATGGACGGGCCGGAGGGAAGGGCGATCGGGTTGGCCGAGTCCCCGCCGCGGTATCGAGTGGTCGCCGACAGCTTGCGGGCGCGGATTCGGCAGGGGGAATGGCCGGTCAGCGGTCTATTGCCCAACGAAACGGACCTATGCGGCGCCTACGGCGTCTCACGCTCGACCGTGCGCGAGGCGATGCGCACCCTTCAGGCCGAGGGGCTGGTGTCCCGTCGGCGGGGTGCGGGCACGGTGGTCACCGTGCCCGCCGGCGCCTCCAGGGCGTTTGTCGGGCTCGTGGTGGCGCACCTCGACGATGCGCGGCTGGCGGGCACCCTGCAGGGTCTCCATGCCGGGCTGGCTGCGGCCGGCGTGCGCCTGGAACTGCGGGCGACGGGCGACGAGCCGGCCGCGGAAGCGGAGGCCGTGCGCGGCCTGCGGGAGGAGGGCGCGGTCGGGGTGATCCTGGAGCCGCTGCCGGGGGCACCGTCCCGGTCGCTGCTGCGCGGCCTGCGGGCCGAAGGTTTTCCCCTGGTGTTTCTGGACCGGTACGACCCGGAGTTGGACGTGCCCTACGCGGTGGCCGATAACCACCAGGGGGCGCTGGAACTGTCGCGCCACCTTTTGGCCTGCGGTCATCGCCGCATTGCCGTGCTGCTGCCGCGCTCGTATCCCCTGACCAGCGTCGTGGACCGGGTGGACGGATACCGACAGGCGCTGCGGGAAGCCGGGATCGAGCCCGACCCGTCCCTGCAGGTACGGCCGGCCGGGGCGCTGCTGGATCCGCTGCACGAGGCGCTGCGGGCCGCGGTCAACGGCCTGATGGCGCGGCCCCAGCCGCCGACCGCGATCCTGTGTGCCAACGACGAGATTGCCTCGTGGACCATGGCCCTGCTCAAGGAGACCGGTGTGCGCGTGCCCGGCGACTGCTCGCTGGCCGGATTCGACGATATGGACTATGCGGCGCGGCTGGACCCGCCCCTGACCACGGTGCGCCAGCCGTTGCATGCCATTGGGGAGGCCGCGGCGGCCTGCCTGCGGGCACAGTTGGAGGGACGACCGGCGATGCCGGCCGTTGTGCCCACGCACCTTGTGGTACGGCAGTCGACGGGGCGTGTCTCGGCACGCGCCGTCGCGGAGCGGGAGGGGTGAGGCGCGTGGGCGCGGATGTCCAGGCGGTGGTGCTTGCGGGGGGTGACGGTGCGCGGCTGGCTCCCTTCGGCGAGACACAGGCCAAGGCGCTGCTGCCCGTCGCGGCGGAGCCCCTGCTGGCCGGTACCCTGCGCGAGCTCGCCGCCGCCGGCGTGGTGGATGTCTGCGTGGTGGGCGGGGGACGCCACGCCCAGGCGGTGGCGGGCTTTGCGGCGCGGGCCGGGGTTGGCCTGCGGACGGTGACGGCCTCCGGGACGGCGGCGGCGCTCTTGGCGGCGGTGGCCGATACGGAGGCGGCGGATGGCGGGCGGCCGGTGCTGTGCGTCTATGGCGACGTGTGGTTTGCCCGGGGCCTCCTTGGGGAGTTGGTGGAACGCGCCCAGGCGGGTCCGCCGGACACGGCGTGGGCGCTTGCCGTCCCGCTTGGACCGGAGCGGTCCCAGGATTGGGTCTGTGTCGAGGTGGATTCCCAGGGACGCATCGGGGGCTGGCGCGGCCATCCGCGCGCCGGCCGCCACCGCAGCGGCGGGGCCTTTTGGCTACCGCCCGACTTTTCCCGCCACCTGCGTGCCAACCCGGGCCAGGGGGTCCGGGTTCCGGTCGGGGGCATGCCGCCGTCCGAGTCATACCTCGAAGAGAGCCTCAACCTCTTTTTGGACGATGGCGGCCGTGCCCAGGCGGTCGTGGCCGACCGCCCTGTCTGGGACGTGGACAAGCCCTGGCATCTGCTTGCGGCCAACGAGGCGGAACTCGCCCAGCGCTTCGCGGGGGCGGCGGGTGTCCGGGCGGCGCCGGGGGCCAGCGTGGATCCGACTGCGGCGCTGCGGGCCCCAGTCATCCTGGAACCGGGGGCACGGATCGGCCCCGGGGTGATCGTGCAGGCCCCGCTGCATCTGTGCGCCGGCGCCAGCGTCACCGACGGGGCGATCATTGCCGGTCCGTCGCTGATCGGGCCCGGGTCCAGGGTGCGGGAGTATGCGCGGTTGGACGGCGCGGTCCTCGGTCCCGACGTGGTGGTCGGCCACGCCGCCGAGGTATCGGGCGTGGTGATGGCGGGGGCGCGCATCGTCCACTACTGCGAACTGTCCGGGGTCGTCGGACGATCCGTGGACATCGGCGCCGCCACCGTCTGCGGCACCCTGCGGTTTGACGACGGCGCGTCCCGCCAGTGGGTCGGGGGTGCGGCCGGGCGCTGGGAGGTTCCGGCGGTGTGCGCCGATGCCGCCTACTTCGGCGACTTCAGTCGCACCGGGGTCAATGTGACCGTGCTGCCGGGCCGGAGCGTCGGGGCGTATGCCTGCGTCGGTCCGGGGGTGGTCGTGGCGCAGGACGTGCCCCCGAGGACGCTCGTCCAGGTGCGGCAGGAACTCGACCGCCGTCCCTGGGGACCGGAGCGCTACGGCTGGTAGGGATGCGGATGCGGGTGCGGAGGCAGCGCGGGCGGTGTGCGCCCGCGGACCCGGCCGATCGTTCGGCCAGGGGATGTTTTTCACTCGGGCGCAAGTCGACGCGCGAATCGTGCTGGAAGCTGCTAAGATGAACGCTACCTGCGTATCCAGGGTCGTTGGTCCCTGGGTGCGTTGTCGTCCCGACCATACATGCCGTCCAGGCGGCGGACGCAGGGTCGGGCCGATTGCGGCAGAATCACGGCGGGACGCCCGGGTGCGTTCAGGCGGGGAGTGGTGCGGGTGCGCTGGGTGATCGAGGGCGAACCGGAGGTGGCGCAGGAGCCGGTCTTGCGCTGGTTTGGCGACGGGTTGCGCCACCAGTTGGCGCAGGATGCAGGCGATGGTCCCGCGACGCAGGTGGTGTGGAACCTGTTTCGATCGGACGAGCCGCGCACCTATCGGCGGCGGGCCCAGTCGACGTTTGTGATCGGGGTGACCTCGGGTCCGCCGCCGGAGAGCGATGGGGATGTGTTGCGGGCCACGTATCCGCTCTTGGTGCGTACGCTTGCGAACCTCCTTATTTACGTGGTCAGCGGCGGTGCCCGGCCGGCGCGCACCTACTTTGTCACCCTGGAACGGGGCCACTACGCCCTGGACGGCGCGGGTCCCGACTATTTCGATCGTGTTCTGCAGCGGGTGGAACCCCTTGCCGGCTCCCACCTGGTGATCGACAACCTCTTTCGGACCGATCTGCCCGCGGAGTGGGCCGAAGGCAATCCCCGCACCGAGGCGATCGCGGCGGCCGGTCGGCGGCTGGCCGATCTGGATCTGCTGCCGGCGCCGTTCCCCATCGCGGAGCTGCTGCCTCCGCGCGATTTCGCCCACCTCAAGCGCATGTTCCAGATGGGCGGCCTCAGCTACGGCAACCTCAGCGTGCGCGAGCCGGGCGAGGGCTATTGGATGAGTGCCAGCGGGGTGGATAAGACCCGGCTGCGCCGCGTTGGTGAAGAGATCTTGCTGGTGCGCACCTACGATGCCGAGCACAACCGCATGGTCGTCAGCGTGCCTGCGGATGTGCAGCCGAGGCGCGTCTCGGTGGACGCCATCGAGCACTGGATGATCTACGAGGGATTCCCCGAGGTGGGCGCCATCCTGCACGTCCACGCGTGGATGGAAGGCATCCCGAGCACGGAGATCAACTACCCGTGCGGCACCCGCGAACTCGCCGAGGCGGTGCGGCTGCAGGTCGCCGCCGCGCCGGATCCCGGCCACGCGGTGGTCGGGCTGAAAAACCACGGACTCACGATCACCGGTACGACGCTGGATGAGATCTTTGACCGCGTCACCCCGCGCTTGCTGCGCCAGGTGCCGATGCAGTAGCGGCATCGACCAGCCGCCCGTCCCGCCAATCCGGCACGCTGGCCAGCGCGTCGGGCCGGGCGGCAAAGCGCACGTCATCGAGCAGGCCATGCGCCCGCAGCCGGGCCGCGGCGCCCGTGCCCGCCAGGACGGGCAGCGGGCGGTCTGCGGCCGCCCGGTAGGTCAGCAGCGCGGCGGTCGCGCGCTCATCGCAGTCCAGCGGCGTCCAGGATCCCAGGCGCGCCAACAGGGCCCCGGCGGCGTAGGTGTCGTCCAGGGCGAAGTGCCCCTCCGTACCGGCGCAGACGATCACGAGGCGCGCGGGGCGTTGGCGCCCGAGGTGGCGCGCCACGGCGGCCGCGTTGACCAGGGCAAACGCGACGACGCTGGCGGCCCGCTCGGCGGCGGCCGCCAGGGCCCTGCTGCCGTTGGTCGTCCAGAGCACGATCTGCCGTCCCGCGACGCGCGCCGGGGTGAACGACGCGGGGGAGTTTCCCAGGTCAAATCCGTCCGGTGGCAGGCAGCGGCGCTCGCCGGCCAACAGGAGGCCGTCGCGGGCCGCCAGTTCGCGGGCCGCCGCCTCCGTGGCCACCGGGAGCACGCAGCGGGCGCCCGCGGCCAGCGCCGCGGCGATGGTGGTCGTGGCGCGGAGGCAGTCCACGACGGCCGCCGCCGCTCCCGCCAGGTCAAGTTCCGCGACGGCCTCACGGGTGAATACGAGCTCGACGCGCATCGGACCCCTCCTTGCCACTGCGCCCACGGACCAGACGGCCCGGCCGCGGCGCCCCACCCGCGGCGCCGTCCAGCACGCCGCGGGCCCTTCGGTAGACTGCGACGCAGCCTGCCAGCAGGGACAGTGCCAGGGCCGAGGCTGCAGCCATTGCAGGGTACACCG
>DAHWHT010000254.1 GCA_027335515.1 Clostridia bacterium | reverse complement strand
GGTATCAGACCGAGCCGCGCCGGCCGTTTGCGCCGCTGCGGCCCAAGGCCGAGCGCCAGAACCTGCCGCCGATCGGGGTGCGCGAGGTGCACCGCTGGCGGGACGCCTGGCGGCAGTCCATGGGCGGAGGGCGCCTCTGGGGCAACGAAACCCGGCCGTGAGGCGGCAGGGAGCGAAGACCGCGGGCGCGGGGGCACTTGGCTTGGGTGCCCCCGGTTCCGCGCGGGCGCGTCAGGTGCGTCCGGTCGTGCCGCTGGGCTCCCGCTGCCACTCCAGGCGCCAGCGATCCTCGATGCGGTCGCGCCATTGGCTGGCGGCGGCGCGCAGTTCTTCCACCAGGGCGGGCTGCGCGTCCTTGAGGTTCTCGCGTTCGCCCATGTCGGCCTCGAGGTCCGAGAGGTGGACTGCGTCCTCGGGTGGGGCACCTTCGATGCATTGCCCGTCCAAGACGAGCTTCCAGCGGCCGCGGCGCACCGCCGTCTGCCGCCCCATCTCCCAATACAGGTCGCGCTCCGGCGGCGGCGCCCCGTCCGCGCACCAACCCAGAAGGTCCACGCCGTCAAGCGCGTAGCGCGACGGATCACCGCCGGCCGCCCGCAGGAAGGTCGGAAAGATGTCCATCGCGGCGGCCGGCGCGGATAGCACTTGGCCGGCCGGGATGCGCCCGGGCCAGCGCAACAGGCCCGGAACGCGGATGCCACCGTCATACAGGCTGAACTTGTGACCCTTCAGCCGGCCGGCGGTGCCGCCGTAGTAGGGGTCGGCGCGGCCATCCAGCCAGTTGCGCGTCTCACGCGAGGGGCCGTTGTCGCTTTGGAAAAAGACACAGGTCTGCTCGTCCAGACCCTGACGCCGCACCTCCGCCAGGATCGCGCCGACGGCGTCGTCCACCGCGCTGAGCATCGCGGCCATGATGCGTCGGTCCGCGGGCAGGTCCGGGAAACGATCCAGGTAGCGGGCGGGGGCGTGCAGCGGATAGTGGGGGGCGTTGAACGGCACATAGAGGAAGAAGGGTTTGTCGTCGCGCGCTGCGGCCCGGACGAAGGCAGCCGCGCGCTCGGCGATCATCTCCGTGAAGTATTCACCGTTGTGCCAGACCTCGTGGCCGTTTTCCCACAGGTCGTGCGTCGGCGTATGGCCGCCGCCCTGGCCCCAGTAGAAGATGTGCGAGTAGTAATCGATGCACCCGGCCATGAACCCAAACCACTCGTCGAAACCATGGTCTTCCGGACGCGACCCCTGGGCAAGTCCAAGGTGCCACTTCCCAAACAATCCGGTGCGGTAGCCAAGGGGTCGCAGTGCCTCCGCCAGGGTGGGCACGGAGGGCGGTAGGCCCGTGGCCGTGCGGTGCCCCGCCAGAATGGACCGCACGCCCGCGTTGCCCGGGTAGCGACCGCAAAGGAGCGAGGCACGCGACGGGGAACAGACCGGCGAGTTCGCATACCAATCCGTGAAACGGATCCCGCCAGCGGCCACGGCGTCCAGATGCGGCGTGCGAAAGTCTTCGGCACCCATGCAGGACAGGTCCCCGTATCCCTGGTCATCCGTAAGAAACACGATGAAGTTCGGTCGACTCAAAGCTACACCCCTCTCCCCCGCCTACGCGTCCAGGCCACGCACGGCCTGCGGATCCGGATCCCCCTTCGCCCCGCCACCCAGCGCGGCGCGCAGGCGGGCGGCCAGAATCTGCAATCCCTGCTCCGAAGCGACCTCGTCTCCGAACGGGTAGATGCGGGCGATTTGTCCGCGGTGCTGGCGGGGCAGCACGTGCAGGTGGAAGTGCCCGTCTTCGGAAGTCTCCGTCACCTCGAGGTCGACCCCACCCGGACGCGGCAGGCCGCTGGAACGTGCCCCGGCGTGCTGCCCCCGGCCTGGGAAAAGGATTGCGCCGACTTGCACGCCGTCCGGATCCACGACCGACCGCATGGCCTCGGCCACCCGCAGGGCGGTGCGCATCAGGGCCTCGCCCACCGGACCGGCAAACACCTCCGGCGCGCCCAGATGGTGGCGGGGAATAATCAGCACATGCCCAGGCGCACGCTGGCGCCAATCCAAAAAGGCCACCACGTCATCGTCGGCGAAGACGACCGCCTGGGGAAGATCCCCCGCGGCCGACTCGCAATAGAGGCAGGGAAGCATCCCCCTCCACGCTCCTTGCGGCTTCTCCGGGGTGGTTCACCCCGCCACGGGGGATTCGGTCCCAAAGCGCGCGCGCCTGCAGACCACGCAACGGCGGGTCCCGACGCGGCGCCTCTCAGGAAACTCAAAGCACGGCGGCGGGGCCGATCAAAGGCGCTTGGGCTAGGGTGGTTTTCGGGGAGGCATGGGGCGGATGGGCGACAAGCAACCGGTGCGGGTCCTGGTGGTCGATGACGAGGCGGCCATCCGCGACTACCTCGCCCTTGGCCTACGCTATGAAGGCTTCGAAGTGCGCGACGCCTCGGATGCCGAACAGGCGCGGGCCTCCCTGCGCACCTGGGATCCGCAGGTCGTCGTCCTGGACGTGCTGCTGCCCGGCGAGGACGGCTTCAGCCTCGGCCGCCAGTTGCGCTCCGCCGATGCGCAGCGCCTGTTGATCTTCCTGACGGCGCGTGACGCGGTGGACGACCGCATCCGCGGCCTGGAGCTCGGGGCGGACGACTACTTGGTGAAACCGTTCGAGTTCAAAGAGTTGGTGGCGCGCATCCGCACCCACCTGCGGCGCCTGGGCCCCTGTGCCGCCGATCAATTGGCCTTTGGGCCCGTGGCCGTCGACCTCACCCGCCACCGCGTGGTCGTGGATGGCCAGGTGGTGGAGCTCACGCTGCGGGAATTCGACCTTCTGTGCTGTTTCCTGCGCCATCCCGGCCAGGTGCTCTCCAAGCGCACCCTGTTGGACCGGGTGTGGGGCTACGACTTCTATGGCAACGACAACATCGTCGAGCAGTATGTCCGATACCTGCGCGAGAAGCTGGGCGAACACGGCCGCACCCTCCTGCAGACCGTGCGGGGTGTGGGCTATCGCCTCGGGGATTGAGGACGTTGGCGCGTACCCTGGCCGGTCAGTTGATCCTCCGCTACGTCGTGGTGCTCGGCCTGCTGCTGGCGGCGTCCGCGGCGTTTCAGTATGTGGAACTCCGCCACTTCCTGCTGCGGGCGGGCGAGTTGCGCCTGCAGGCCGATGCGCTGCAGCCGTTGGCGATGTACCGAGACGCCATGCGCGCCGGCACGTCTCCGCTCAGCGCCGCCGCGACATTGGCGCGCCGGGCCGCCGGGCCGCAGACCCATGCCTGGGTGGTGGATCCCCACGGCCGGGTGGTGGCATCGGCCTCCGGCCCCGGACACCCGGCGCCCCCGATGCTGCCGACGCAGACCGAGCCGACCCCGCACGGCCCCGCAGGGCGCCGCGGAACCGCCCAGGCGCCGGGCCCGCGGGGTCTCGGACCGCCCACCCACGGACCGCCACCGGGGGGCGTCCTGATCGACCAACAGTTGGTGGTCATCGTCCCGCTCGGTCCAAACCGTGGTTCGCTGGTGTTGGCGACGGCCGCCGCCAACCTCCTCGGAGTGCTGCGGCGCGAGTTGCGACTGCTGCTGCTCGGGGGGATTGCCGTGGCCGCCGCGGGCGCCGCCAGCGCCGCCGTCGCCGTGCGCCAGGCATTCGGACCACTGCGCGACATCGAGCGCGTCGCCGGACGCATTGCGGCCGGTGATCTGGAGCAACGGGCCGGCGGCCGCCGCGCGCCCGCCGAGGTCGCCACCCTGGCGCGGGCCTTTGACGCCATGGTCGACCGCCTTACGGCCGCGATTGGCGAAGAGCGAAGCATGCGCCAGCAGATGCGGCGTTTCCTGGACGACGCCTCGCATGAACTCCGCACCCCCTTGGCCGCCCTCACCGGCACCCTGGAGGTGCTGCAGGGGGACGCCGGGGAGGATGCCGGGGCCGTGCGCGCCGGGCTGCGCGCCGCCTACCGACAGGCGCGGCGCATGGCATCCCTCGTCTCCGGGCTGCTGACTCTGGCGCGGGCCGACCGGCCGGAGGACCTCCCCCTGCAGGAAACCGATCTGGGTGTGGTGCTCGCCGGGGTGCGGCCGCTGGCCGAGCGCGTTGCGGCCGACCACGACCTGCGCTGGGTCATCCCCACGCGCCCGCTGCCGGTACGGGCCAACCCGGACGCCCTCGGCGGCGCGGTGCTCAACGTCCTGGACAATGCCGCCCGCTACAGTCCGCCAGGCACCACGATTCAGCTCGGTATCGAGGTGCACGAGCACCAGGCGATCATCGGCATCGCGGACCGCGGCCCCGGGATCGCGCCCGAGCACCTGCCCCGGCTGTTTGAGCGGTTCTACCGCGCCGTCCCGGCCGGAGGTCCCCCGGGCACCGGCCTCGGATTGGCGATCACGCGCTCGATCCTGCGGCACCACGGCGGCGATGCCACGGTCGAAAGCGCACCCGGCATCGGAACGACGGTGCGGCTGCGCCTGCCGCTGCTGCGCGGGTGACCGGGTCTACGCCCACGCCAAGAAGGTCTCGATCTCGGCGCGATGCTCGACGGCGGCGCGGTAGCCGGCCTCGACCAGCTCCTCGTACTGGGCAAAGCCGGGAAACGGCACCCACGCCGTGTCCGGGCGCAGGACCAGCACGGGCACCCCCGCGGGCCGACGCAGGCGTGACAAGGTGGTCAGCATGTAGTGCTCGCTGTTTTCCAACACCCACTCGATGCCGATCCGCGGCGGCAGACCCCGCGGCTGTGACGCCACATCGACGGCAAGCACGCGGTTGGCCCCCAAGGCCACCGCCCAATCGACCGGCAGGGTGTCCGCCACGCCACCGTCCACCAGACACCAGCCGCGCTGCAGATCGATCACCGGCGTATAGAAGCCCGGCATCGCCATGGTGGCGTGCAGGGCGACGCACAGTTCCGCGTCGGCCACCACGCGCCATCCCGCCGCCGATGGGGATGGCGGTTGGACGGCGGTCGGCCCTGCAAAGGCGACCGCCTGGCGCGCCGCCAGGTCGACGGCGGTGAGCACCGTCGGCCGCCGCCAGTCCCCCAGACCACGGCCGTGCGGACACAGCGCGGCCAGACCCGCCACGAAGCGGGCCGGGTCCAGCAGCCCGGCCGCCGGTGCGCTGGGATCCAGCGGCGACAGCTCCAGGGCAAGCCGCACCCACTCGGGTTGGAAGTAGTGGAGCGGGTGGGCACTGACGACGGCACCATAGGCGGTCACGTCGTCCAGCCCGGCGCCCGCGGCCAAGGCTCCGACCACCAGCCCGCCCGCCGAGGTGCCGGCCAAGACCGGAGGCTCCAACCCGAAACCGCGCAGCGCCCTGAGAACCCCAAGATGCGCCGCACCCAGTGCACCGCCCCCGCTGAGGGCCAGTCCCCACCGCATCGCCGCTCGTCTCCCCGCGACGCCAGCCTACGCGGCCCCCGGCTGCGAGGTGCGGCCCGCGGCACGTCGGCACTCCTGCCTTCATGCGGGGAATCAACCCCGAGGGCTCTGCCGGCCCGGCAGGCGCACGCCGCGGCGCATCGAACGATTGTTTTCCAAATGAGGGGCTTACGGGGTCGGTCGGTCCCGCGGGCCGTGCACCCTGGTCCCACAGATGGTGCCGTGAGCCCGGCGCCGCCGCTTGGAGAGAGGCTGTCCGTCCGCAACGGACGACCGGGGAAGAGAGACCGCCTACCCTTGCCACTTTCAGTATACGGCGCAGCGGCGGGCTTGCGGCAAGCCCCCGACCGCACCGCATAATCGCCAGCAGACGCCAGAACCGATCGAAGGGCAACCGTGCAACCCTGGGTGGGCATCCGCGTTGGTCGGTCGGCCACCGCAGAATGACGGAGCATGACCGCCTTGGAGGCATCGCGATGATTGAGCGCTACGTGCTGGGTTTCGAGGAGATCGACAAGACCCAGGTCGCGCTCGTTGGCGGCAAGGCTATGCACCTGGCCGAGCTGTCGCGGCTGGAGGGGATTCGGGTCCCCGCGGGTTTCTGCGTCACAACGGACGCGTTCCGCCGGGTCGTGGCTGGGGCGCCATTCATCCGCGGGCAGATCGATCGCTGCGCGCGCGCCTCTGCGGACGACCATGAGGCGGTGCGCAGGCTCAACGCGGAGGTTCGCGCGACGCTGGAAGCGGTCGAGATCCCGCGGGACGTGGCGTCGCAGGTCACCCTTTCCCTGGCGCGGTTGGGCGAGCACTCCGCGTACGCCGTCCGCTCAAGCGCGACGGCAGAGGACCTGCCGGCGGCCTCCTTCGCCGGGCAGCAGGACACCCGCATGGGCATCGTGGGCGCACCGGCGATTCTCCAGTGCATCCGCCGGTGCTGGTCCTCACTGCTCACCCTGGATTTCGCATGTCCCGAAAACGGCGCGACGTACTTGCAAACCCGTCGCGCTCACGCATTCGCGTCGCTGCAGGAACAGAGCCCCTTTCATGGAGACCCACTGCGCACACCAGAAGCATCCTTCGTATACGACCGAAAAGGGGGCGAAACGTCCCGCGATGCAGTGGTCATTCTGAGCGTAGTCCTGACGCCACACAGTTCGGCATGACGGCTGATTAGCAACCGAACGCGCATGGCGGAAGCGCGGCGTGCGAAGATTCCAGTCACGACAGACATGCGAAATTTGGGTTCACCGAGCGGGCCGTGGTGTACCGCATGCGGCGCGGGTTCGATCACAGCAGCGTCCAGATGGCCGTGGTCATGCAGCGGATGGTCAACCCCCATGCGGCCGGCGTCCTCTTCACGGCCGATCCCGTCACGTCAAATCGGAAGGTCGTCACCGTCGAGGCGACGTTCGGCCTCGGCGAGACGCTGGTGTCGGGGCGGGTGAATGCGGACGCCTACGCGGTGCGGGACGGCAGGATTGTCTCCAGGAGGGTCGCCACCAAGCTGCACGCGCTCCGCGCTCTGCCGGAGGGCGGGACGCTGGAGGAGGCAACCAGCCCGCCGCTCCGGGAGCAGCCGGCCCTGACGGACGCGCAGGTCGTGCGGCTCGCGAAGTTGGGACGGTGCGTCCAAGCGCATTTCGGCACCCCGCAGGACATCGAATGGTGCCTCGTCGATGGCGAGTTCCACGTTGTGCAGAGCCGGCCGATCAGCACGCTGTTCCCGACTCCCGTCGCGGACGACGCCGAAGACCACGTATACGTCTCGGTCGGACATGGGCAGATGATGACCGACGCCATGAAGCCGCTCGGGCTCTCGTTCTTCCAACTCACGGCCCTGCCGCGGATGTACGAAGCGGGCGGGAGGCTGTTCGTGGACGTCACGCAGCGCCTCGCTTCCCCGGCCAGCCGCGCCGCCCTGCTGGAAGTGATGGGCAGAGCCGATCCGCTCATGCGGGACACGCTGGAAACCGTCCTCGCACGCGATGACTTCACCCTGGCGGCCGCGGATACGTTGCCGGGCGCGCCGCCGCCCGACGAGGCTCCGCCGCCGCTCGAGACCGACCCGTCCGTGGTCACCGAGCGGATTCAGCACAACCAGGCGTCCATCGCCGCCTTGCATCGCGACATCCGAACGAAATCGGGCACGGCGCTGCTCGACTTTATCCTTGAGGACATTCAGGAACTGAAACGAATCCTGTTCGATCCCCGGAGCCATCGGGTGCTCCGGTCGGCAATCGAGGCCACGTGGTGGCTCAACGAACACCTGCAGGCATGGCTTGGGGAAAAGAATGTCGCCGACACCCTGACGCTCTCGGTACCGAACAACGTCACGTCGGAGATGGGGCTCGCGCTCTTGGATGTCGCGGATGTCATCCGCCCACACCCGGAGGTGGTGGCCCTGCTGCAGGGCGCCCAGGACCAGGGATTCCTCGACGAATTGCCCACGGTTGCGGGCGGCCGGGAAGCGCGCGCCGCGATCCAGGGGTTTCTGGACGCGTACGGCATGCGCTGCGTCGGTGAGATCGACATCACGCGGCCACGGTGACGTGAGCGGCCGACCACGCTAATACCCGTGATTCTGGGCAACATCAGGAACTTCACGCCTGAGGCCGGCAAGCGGCGCTTCGAGCGAGGGCGACAGGCGGCGCTGGCCAAGGAACGGGAGGTGCTCGCACGGTTGCGGACCCTGCCGGACGGCGGATCGAAGGCCAACGAGGCCAAAGGGATGATCGACCGGGTTCGGGCCTTCATCGGGTACCGGGAGTACCCGAAATACGGCATGGTGAGCCGCTACATCGCGTACAAGCGCGCGCTGCTTGGGGAGGCTGCGCGTCTCGTGCAGGCCGGCGTGCTTGGCGAGCCGGAAGACATCTTCTTCCTCACGTTCCAGGAGGTGCGCGAGGTCGTGCGCTCGCACCAAGTGGATCACCCGCTCACCGGCCGGCGCAAGGAGGCCTTCGCATCGTATCGGGCGCTCACCCCGCCGCGCGTGCTCACATCGGATTGCGAGTGCGCCATCGGCGCGTACCGGCGCGATGGCGTGCCCACCGGCGCGCTGGCCGGGCTGCCGGTTTCCGCCGGAATCATCGAGGGGCGTGCCCGCGTCATCCACGACATGGCCGATGCCCACGTCGAAGCGGGAGACATCCTGGTCACCGCCCACACCGACCCCAGCTGGACCCCTCTGTTCGTCGCCATTGCGGGCCTCGTGACGGAGGTGGGCGGCCAGATGACCCACGGTGCGGTGATCGCGCGCGAATACGGGTTGCCCGCCGTCGTCGCCGTGGAGCACGCGACCCGACTGATCCGAGACGGGCAGCGCATCCGCGTCCACGGAACGAACGGGTACATCGAGCTCCTGCCCTAGCTCCAATACGGTTCGATTAGAGTGCTTTGTGTAGCACGAGTGAGCGGCAGAGAGCGCGGCGGCATTTAGGCCTCGTAGAGTGAGCGCTGAGGCAGCATATGGGGGCAGGGTCGGCTGGACAGCCCGATTTCCACTTGAGATGCTATGCGTATGGATAATCCCACACGACGGTCGCCGCATCCCGCGTCGGACATCCGCGATGCCCTGTCTTTGCGAGCATTGGAGCACGTGTTTCCGCGCGCGGTGGTCGACGAGGTCATCGCGGCCTGTGGATGTAAGGAAGAGCGCGTGCGACTGCTGCCGGCGCACCTTGTCTTCTACTATGTT
>DAHWHT010000135.1 GCA_027335515.1 Clostridia bacterium | reverse complement strand
AGCCTCGGCCGCCTCGGCGCACCGCCGCGCCTCCGCCTCAAAGACGCCGTCCTCCCGACCGTCCCGCTGCTGGGCGAGGAGCCGCTGCGCTTCCTGCAGCGCGTCGGCCGTCGTGCGCACCTCGCGATCGTACGCATCGCGATCCGCGGTCGCCGCCGCAAGCGCCGTGCGCTGCGCTTCCAGTGCCTGCCCCGCCGCCTGCAGGTGCACCCGCGCCGCGTCAACCTTGGCGCGTGCCCGCTCGCGGGTCGCCTCCGCTTCCTCGAGGGTGGTCGGCAGCGGCGTGGACGGGTCGCGCAACTCCCGATAGCGCGCGACCCCGGCCGCGGCGGCGGCGGTACGCTCCTGGAGCTCGTCGAGGCGGTCGCCGCGCAGCTCGCCGGCCAGCGCCTGCTGGGCCTGGGCCAACTCCCGCTCCGTCTGCTGGCGGTGTTCCAACTGGGCCCTGGCGGCCGCGACGTGCGGCACCCCGGCCCGCTTGAGCAAATCACCGAGTTCCCGCTGCGCCTCCTGGGTGGCGCGGTGGATGTCCGCGACCGCGCTGCCCCCGGTGACCGTAAGCCGCAGCGTGCCTGGAACATCGATTTCGAGCTGGCCGGTGATGGGAAAATTCTCGGCTCCGCCGGGGTCCAGGTGCACCGCCGCCCCGTTGGCGCGCAGTTCCAGGTCCGCCTGCGCCGTGATCACGATCGCCGGCAGTTGAACCTGCTCCTGGGCGCGCAACTGCTCGTGCCGGGCCTGGGCCGCCTCAAGCCGCTTGACGTCCTCGGCGGTAACGCGGATGCCCTCCAGGGTCTTGCGGCAGGCGGCCAACCTCGCTTCCGCCGCGCGCGCCGCCTTCAGCCTTGCCTGCTCCGCAGCGCAGGCGTCTTCGCGGTGGAGGTGGTCAAGATCCCCCTGGGCCGCGTCCCACAACGCTCGAGCCGCATCGTCCGCCGCCTGGGCCTCGCGGACCGCCTGCTCTCCCCTGGCGATCTCGCGCTGCAGGACGGCGACATCCGCCAACTCCTGACGGCGGGCCCGCACCGCCTTGAGACGCGCGCCGGCCTTGTTCAAATCGGCGACGCACCGCCTGAGACCCTCCAGCGCGGCCGCGGCCGCGTGGTGGTTTCGCGCCGCGTCGGCGGCCCGCTGCCCCCGTTTGGCAACCTCCGTGGCCTCCGCCTGCAACTGTGCCACCGCGCGCTCCGCCTTGGCCACCAAGTCCCGGGCCTCGGCTTCGCGCCGCTCCAACGCGGTCGCTTCGGCGGCCAGCAGCGGAATCGCCTCAATCAGCTTTTCCAGGTCGGCCAGGCGCTGGATCAGCGGCTGCCGTTCGCTTTGGGCCGCGTCGCGCGCCCTCAACGCCTCTTCATACTCGCCCTTGGGCCTGCCGGTCTTGGCCGTGAGGTAGCGGTCGCGTTCCGCCCGGGCACGCTCCAGCAGGGCCGTTTCCTGAGTGCCCCCCAGGCCTCCCTGCGAGGCGGCGTCCAGGGCGCGCTGCAGGGCGGCACTCCTGGGCAGGGACTCGCCCTGGGCCAGCATCCCCTGCTGCACCCGGAAAGCGGCCCAGAGCTCGCCGTCCATGGTTTCCCCCAGGATGGCGGTCACCCGGTCGTGGGCCTCGTCGCCCGTCAGGTGCTGGGTCCCGGTGGGTCCACGGACCTGCGCCTCACTGCGCGGGTCCTTCAGCCAGCGCTTGCCATAGGTGATGCGGTACGGACCGGTGCTGAAGTCGGCGGAGACCGACGGGCCGACGTCCCGGCCCTCGGGCTGCACCGCCTTGACGCCGGAAGCCTTGGAGGACCCCTTGGAGTGCAGCAGCAGGTCCAGGGCCTTCACGAGGGTGCTCTTGCCGGACTCGTTCGGCCCCTGGATGACGGTGATGCCATCCGGGTTGAACGCGATCTCCTGGTGGGACACCCCGGCGCAGTCCCGCAGGACCATCTGGTGGAGTTTCACGCCGCACCCGTCCCCGCCAGGCGGAAGAGGAGGGCCAGCGCGTCCCGGGCCGCCCGGTCGCCTTCCTGCGCCCTGCCCGTGAGTTCACGCAGGGCCGATGCCGCATAGCCGCTGAGCGCCAGCTGGTCAAAGTCGAAGTCGTCGGGCATCACTGCCAGCTCCTGGTCATCGACCTCGAGGCTGGCGAGAACCCCGTCCAAACCGGAGATCAGATCGTCCAAGGCCCGACGGCCGCGGAACCCGACGGTGCCGGCCAACGCCAGGCGCACCGCCGTGCGACCCTTGTCCGGCAGGTCGTCCAGCCAACCACCCAGTTCCTCCAGGCTGGCATCGCCCGCAGGGTGGAACGCCCGCCGCACAAAGCGCCAGCTACCCACCCGGTGCGGCTCGACCGCACACGTCCCGTGATCCAGCGCGACCACCAGGACGTTTCCGGGATCCGCCTCGTCGAAGGCGGTGGTTTCCGGCGACCCCGGGTACCATACGCGGCCATCCCACAGATCCGTCGTGGAGTGCCGGTCGCCGAGCCCGGCCACGTGAATGCGCCCCTCTTGGATCGCCCCGCGGATGGCGGCGACATCGACGACGTCCGGCGGGACGTGGTCGGGTGGCAGGAAGCGGGCCACGGCGCCGTGCGCGGCCAGGATGCGCAGCGTGCCCGCCGCCGCCGGCTCCACCGCCGCGCAGGCCTGGGCGGCAAGGTCGCGGGTGGCATGTCTGGCAAGGCACGGGGCGGCGAGGATCTCCACCCCGGGGGCCTCCGGTACCGCCACCACTCCGGGCTTGTCCATCAGGCGGACGTGCGGCGGCACCCGAAACTCCGGACGGAGGTAGACCGAGCCCGGCTCCAGCGGGTCGTGGTTACCCGGCAGGATGTAGAGCGGCACCGGGAAGTCCGCCAGCGCATGGACCAGGCGGTTGACCGTCGGGCGGCCGACGAAGGTGGCATGAAACAGGTCGCCGCACGCCACGGCGAACGCGCACCCGCGCTCCCGCGCGATCCGCCCCGCCTCCCGCACGGCCGCAAGGCGGTCGGCCGCAAACCGCGGCGCCGCCTCGTCACCAAGAAAGTGGGCCGGCATCCCGATGTGCCAATCCGCGGTCAGAAGAAAGCGCACCATCGGCATGGTCCTTTCCGCGAGCCGTCCGCATCGGCGCCGCGATCGAGACCCCCGCGGCCATTCCGAACGGTCGGCGCCGCCAACGGTCCGCATCTTCACCGCCGCGGCGGCACCACCTTCCCGGCCGCAAGGCCCACCTGCGCGCCGCGCATCCGCACGGCGGAGAACCGGACCCGGCGGCCACGACGCCTAAGAGCCGGTTCCCTCATACCGCCGCAGGCCGGCCCGCCAGATCAGCCCGGCGCAGAGCAGGCTTCCACCCCCCACCACGGGACTGAGCCACACCGCAAGACCGGAATCCCCCATCAGTGTCCTTGCGGGGTAGAAACTGAGAAAGGCAAAGGGCAGGCACCACGTCAGGACATCCGCCAGCAGCCGCGGATACACGGTGAGGGGAAACTTGGCGAGCTCGGATACCCCGTGCAGCAGAAACGCCACCGGACCCCTCGCCCCGATCGTCCAAAAGCCGATCGCGTTGGCGGCCAGCATGGCGGATCCATAGACCGCCGCCCCCGAGGGCAGGGCGATGGCCAAAGCGAGCACCGTCCTGGCGGACACAACGACGGGGGCGTGGGCGACCGCGGTCGCGAGGACGGCGGCCCCGAGCCCAATATCGGCCACGGCCGACCAGCCGAAGCTGCTCCCATACAACTGCAGCAAGACCGGCAGCGGCCGAAGCAGGAGGCGGTCGAGTCCGCCGCGCTGGATGGCGCCGCCGATGGACCAGGCGCCATCCCCGAAGGCGGCGGCCAGCCCGCGCACCACCAGCAGCAGGCCATACAACAGCACCGCATCCCAAAACGTCCACCCGCGGACCGATGGGATGCGGTCAAACACCACCCGCAGGAAGACCAACCCCAGCGCCTGCGTGAGGGCCGACGCGCCGATAGATAGGAGGATGTCCGTCTCGTAGGACAGCCGGGCCAGGACGTGCTGGCGCAGCAGGCGGCCATAGAGCCACACGACCCGCAGGGGGTATGCCCGCGGGCCGCAGATACGCGCATCACCCGCCATGGATGCTCACCTCGGCCGTCGCAACCCGCCAGAGGGCCCGACCCACCAGCAGGATCACCGCCGTCCACGCGAACTCCACGGCCAACGCCCCCGCGGCCGGCGCACCCGTCAGCTGCCCGAGATACAACCGCGCGGGGGTGTCGGTGATGCCGGCGAACGGCAACCACCGCAGCGTCGCCGCCAGCGGCAGAGGAAAGAAGGCAAGCGGGATCAGGGCCCCGGACAGCAGATTGGTCACCGCGGCCCGCGCCCAGGCGATGCCCACATAGTTGGTCGTCCAAAAGCACGCCAGAGCCGACACGTAGATGATGGCCGACTTGAGCACCACACCCAGCGCCAGCGCGAAGGCCGCGGCCAGGACCGCGCCGACTCCGTGTGGGGGCAGGACCCCCGAGAAGGCAACGCCCACCGCCATCGTCACCAACAACGCCGGCACACCCTGTGCGGCCACCGCGCCCAGGGTCTCGCTCAGGCGCGCCCACTGGAAGTCGACCGGCAGGAGCAGGTCCGAGATGACGTCGCCCGTACGAATACGGTCGGACATCCGTGCCTCCATGCTGAACGCGACCAGATTGCCGGCGAGGTAGCCGATGAGCAGGTACGTCTTGGTCTCGGCCCAGCTGTAGCCCGCCACCGACGGGCGGCCGGTGAACGCCGCATGCCAGAAGAAGAACATCGCCAGCACCAACGCCAGACTGGAAAACATGCCGAGCACATAGTTACCCCGGTACTGCAGGGCGCCCTGGAACTGGCGGGCGGCGATGGCGGCGTAGGCCTTCACCCCGGCCCCACCCCTTGGCCCAGATCCAGTTGCCGTTCATACACCCTGCGCACGACGTCCTCGATTCCCGTCTCCTCCATGTGGAAGTCGACCACATCCAGGGCCTGCAGCATCCTGGCGGTGATGGCGGGCGCATCCACGGCCAACCGGTCGAAGGCCACCACGAGGGCATCCCCCTGCCATGCGGCCCGCACCGGCCCGCAACCCGCGACCAGTTGGGCGGCATCCACCGTCCCCGGCCGACGGACGACAAAGCGCAGCACACGCTCGCGCGCGAAGCGGTCGCGCACCTGCTGCAAGGTTCCGTCGTAAAGGATGCGCGCCTGATCGATGATGACCAGGCGGTTGCAGACGTCTTCGATATCGGGCAGGTCGTGGGTGGTCAGCAGGATCGTCAGGCCGCGCTCCCGGTGCAGCTGCCGCAGGAAGGCCCGCAGGCGTTCCTTGACCGCGACATCCAACCCCACGGTGGGCTCGTCGAGGTAGAGGATCTTGGGGTCGTGCAGTAGCGCCGCGGTGAGGTCGGCCCGCATGCGCTGCCCAAGGGAGAGTTGCCGCACCGGGGCATTCAGGAAGCCTTCGATGCCCAGGATATCCACGCAGGTGCGCAGGTTTTCGCGGTAGCGGTCCTCGGGAACGGCGTAGATATCCCGCAGCAGTGCAAGGGATTCGCCAAGGGGCAGATCCCAGTTGAGTTGCGAGCGGTTACCGAAGGCGGCCGCGATGTCGCGCGCGTTGGCGAGGCGTTCGCGGTATGGGTCGCGGCCCAGCGCGCGCACCGTACCGGCTGTGGGTCGGATGATCCCGGTCAGGAGCTTAATGGTGGTGGACTTGCCGGCACCGTTGGGGCCAACGTAGCCCACGGCCTCCCCCTGCTCGATGCGCAGGTCGATGCCGTCCACGGCCACGATCTCCTGATGCTGCGGACGCAACAGGTGGCGGACCGAGCCGTACAGCCCCGGGGCGCGGACGGGCCGACGGTAGACTTTACGCAAGCCACACGCCTCAATTGCCAGCACCCCTGGCCACCCCGCTATACAGGTCCGTGACGCGACGGGCGAGGATCTCCCGGGTGTACCGCGAGCGCACATGCGACCGGCCGGCCTCACCTAGGCGCGTACGCAGCGCGGGGTCGTCCAGCAGCCGCCCCACCGCCGCCGCGATGACCGCGGGCGCGCGGGGCGCCACCAGCAGCCCCGTCTCCCCCGGCGTGATCAACGCACCGATGGCGGGGAGATCGGTGGCGACTACCGGCAGACCGGATGCCATCGCCTCCAGCAACACCAGCCCCTGCGTCTCCACCAGAGAGGGCAGCACGAAGATGTCCGCGGCGCGGTAGATGGCCGGCACGTCGGCGAAGGGAATGTCTCCGGTCCAGACCAGGCGGGACGGCTCCGCGCCGGACGCCGCCACGATATCCTCCACCCGCTGCCGTTCCTCGGGCTCGTGCAGCCGCCCGGCAAAGACGAAGCGGGCGGAGGGATGGGCCGCAAGGATCTGGGGGATCGCCTCAGCCAAATAGCGCAGGCCCTTCATCCAGAAAATGCGCCCGACATAGAGCACCACAGGTTCGTCCAAGGAGAGGCCGAGGGCTCGCCTGGCGGCGGGATCCGCTGCGCGCCGAGCGGCGAACCGATCCACGTCGATCCAACCGGGCGCCACGTGGGCCCTGGCTGGGTCGACCGGGAACGCGGACAGAATCCGCTCGCGTTCGGGGAGAGAGGGCGCCAGCACGGCTGCGGCATCGGCCAGCAGCCGCCCCTTCCACCGGGCCTCTCGGACCACGGCTGCGGCATCGGTGATGTGCGGGTAGGGGCAGCGCGCACAGACCGCTTCCTCGTAACCGACGCAGGTGCGCAGGCACGGCACGGTGGGTGTAAGCGGCCAGTTGACGTGCAGGCCGACCACGGCGGGCCTCCCCAGCAACTGGGCGGCCAGCAGGGTACGCAGGCCCATCCAGTTGCTGTGGGAATGGAGGATGTCTGGGCCACCCGGCCAGATGGACTCCAGCAGAGAAGCCACGGCGTGGGCCTGGGCCGTCAGCAGGCCGCAACGCTCAGCGACATCCCGTGAGAGGGACACGGGCATGCGGATGGTGCACAGGCCCTCCAGCGTTTCGCGTTGGGGCAATCCCGATCCGGGCGCGACGGCGTGGAGGACCACCACCTCGTGCCCCTCCGCCTGCAGGTGCGTGCCCAAGTCGATCATGTACCGTTCGGTGCCCCCGGTCGTGGGTAGCCACCAATCGCTCAGAAATGCCACACGCATGGAAGCCCCACCCCCACCGTCGCCCCAGAGCGGACCCAGGTTCGGGGCACGTGGCCACGGTCCCTGCGAGCCAGGGATGGCTGCCCCTGACCATCGCCGCGTACCGGCCCCGAGTTTCAGCAGGTCGTCGTGGGATCCCTGTTCCGCGGCCACCCTTCGTGGAGCAGAAGGATCCGGTCCGCCTTCCACACCGTGGACAGGCGGTGGGCGATGACCAGAGTCGTGCGCTGCCGGCACAGCCGTTCCAGGGCGCGCTGCACCGCGGCCTCGGTAACCACGTCCAGCGCGGCCGTCGCCTCATCGAGGACCACGATCGTCGGGTTCGCGAGGATCAGCCGCGCGATGGCGATCCGCTGCCGCTGGCCCCCGAAGAGGTTGACGCCGCGTTCGCCGAGCCGGGTGTCGTAGCCATCCGACAAGGCCTCGATCTCCTCGGCGATGCACGCCTCCGCGGCCGCCCGGCGAACCTCCCCGAGGGTCGCATCCGGACGCGCAAAACGGATGTTGTTGCAGATGGTGTCGCGGAACATGGTAGGCGATTGTTTAACGGTGGCGAGTTGCACCCGCAGGCGGGCCAGGGAGATCCGGTCAATGTCGTGCCCGTCAAGCAGGATCCGGACCCCTGCCGGTCGTGGTACCGCGCCAGGAGGGCCGCGACGGTGCTCTTGCCGGCGCCGGTGCCGCCGACCAGGGCCACGGTCTGCCCGGCGCGGAGGCGAAAGGACACGGAGCGCAGCACCGGCACCCCCGGCGGACCTGGACCCCAGCATGCCAGGTCACTTCCCGACCATCCCATTGATCATGGCAGGCATCCCTCGCGCACGTGACCGTCCGGACACAGCCCTCAACATGTCCTACATGGCAAAGCCAGCATCTACGCTGCCGCCGTCTCAGCCCTTCCCGGACGTCCGATAGGCCCCCCTTGCTTGCCCACGAACGGCCCCACGAACCCCAACCACCGTGCCCCTTCCATCTCCACCGGTTGGCAGACGACACCCCAAGACAACCCCTTTATTCTATAGCGGTTTGCGACGTTGAGACGTGGCAGGCGGGGAAAGAAGGCGGTCTCGGGTGGAAGCCTCCGGTCGCAGGGGTTTTGTTAAGGGCATGATGGGCGCCGTG
>DAHWHT010000128.1 GCA_027335515.1 Clostridia bacterium | reverse complement strand
CGGATCCGCCAATACTGGGACTTGCTGAACGCTCAGCCGGTTCAGTTCCACTGGAAATATGGTCTTGACGACCTAGAAAAGCTCACGGCCCCCTCCGACCCGGCCGCGAATAGTGTCGATACTTAGGGAACGCTCTACTAGGAGGTCGAGCAGGTCATTGCGGGCCGGCACGGGCGCCTTGGGCAATACCACCGCGGCGGGCGCAGGGGCTACCGTGCGATTCGCCACCGCCCCGTACCCGTGCCCCTCGCGCCAGCGTTGCCGCGCCTCGGCGGTGTAACCCCACGCGCCGCACTTGGAGCAGAAGAACGGAGTGGCGCTGGTCGTAGGGGCCGAGACGGCGGGTGCTGGGGCGGAATCGGCGGAGGCAACGGCGGTCGACATGCGTGGCGGCACCCCCCTCTATGGGCACCCCGTTCCCCACATCCTGCATCCTGCGCCGGCCTACATACCCGGTTGCCCCTGAGTTGCCCGCCAGAGGCCCGCCTCCCCCGCCGGGATGACGCGACCCTGCGACCCTGCGCAACCCAGCAGGAGAGGACTGATCGCCAGCGAAGCCCCGTGCTGGAGTCCGTTTAACCTGACGGGAGGGGAGGTAGAGGTAAGTGGCGATGGTGCCATCTGTGACGGAGGAGCCCGCCGGGCACGACCACACCGCGGATGCGAGCCCGCACCAGGGCAAGACGAAGACGTTGGTCGCCGTGGTGCTGGCTGGAGCCTTGGCCGTGGGCTTGCTGGGGGCAGAGGCCCTGTCGGCATTGACTCAGGCGGGCGCGTCCACGTACACGGTCATGACGGCAGAGTTCATGCACGCGCAGGACAACGCGGGCTAGCGCACCCGGTCGGAGCATCCGGGCGCAGGGGCCGGGCGGCCCGGGACCGGCCCCTGCGCCCGGGCCGCCTTGAACTGCACGTAGGTATGCTCGCGGCGCAGGGCCTGCACGAAGTGCTCCGGTCTCGCAAATCCGATCGCCATGGCATACGTGGTCACGTCCTCGGGCACAGGGGAGTTGTTGCGGGCGAAATACCAGGTCAGCAGGGCTTCCTCCGCCACAGCCGTTCTGTGCCCGCCCGCGTTGGCAGTTCCGACATCGCGCAATACCTCGGCCTTGTCCATCGCCTTGGCCAGTAGGCGGGCATAGTCGCCGGTGACGCGCAGGACCTCCAGGAGCTGGCGGGCCACGTCCGCCTCCATGGCGCGGGCCGCGCCGGCCAGTTGCGCCTCGTGCCGCATCAACTCGCGAAAGCCCACTTCGTCCAGGCCGTTGCGCCGCAGCCACTGCTGCAAGGGTTCCTCTCCCGCCGCCAGACCGTGAACCTGCCGGAGAGCACTGACGCAGGCCTCTTCCGCGCCCGGCGCCGGCTCCAGGCCGCGTCGCTCCGCCTCCATCAGCAAGAGGTGACGCAGCATGGCCGCCTGCCGCGCCTGGACGAAGGTGGTCCCCTCCAGGCGCGCCTCCTCAAGCACGGCGTCCGTAGTCGGCGCTGGCGCGACCTCGCCCGTGGTCACTGTGGCACGCAGCCGCTCCCAGTACACCGTCTGCGACAGGCGAAACGCCGGCGTCGTCGGACGGCTCCGACCCTCCGCCAGGTCCGCCCGGATGCGCCGCACCATGGCGATGGCGTCCTGCCGCTTCTGGTCGCAGCGTCCAGCTGGCAGCCAGGCGCGCAGGGCCTCCAACTGCGCCGCCGGCAGACCGGCGGCGGCTCCGAGGCGCACGAGTTCCGCGTAATCTCGCCTGGGATAGTGGAGGTTCTTGGCAGAGCGCTCCAGAATGACCCGCGCGGAGGAGTTGATGACGCCGACTGCCTCGGCCTGCTGTAACGTGAGGCGAATATTCACCATGGGCTCGCTGAATGGACGGTAGCCGATCTCTGCGGGGCCATGGGTCACCGCGACCTCGTCGTCATCCTCCAGGACGCCGTCCCGGAAAGCCTCGAAGATCCAACCCACCCCGACCATGCCAAATCGGTGCAACTCGGCGGCTCGCAGCGCCCCCATGCTGGCCGCTCCATACACCGCCACGCCCTGGCTGAGGGCCCAGAGGATCTCCTTGTGCCAGACGGCGGGCACGCTTTCGAAATAGCCGTCGATGAGGCCGATGGCGGCCGGCCGACAGGTGGCAACGCGGTAGATGTCGCCTTGGGCGGCTGGCGGCAGGCACGTGGCTGCCAGCTCGCGGTTCGCTTCTTCCGGCGTCAGGCTCGGGCCGACAAAGAGGTAGACATCGCTCACCGGGCCATCCCCCACAGGCGCTGGACGCGCGCTCCCGCCGCGTAGGCGCCGCCGACTTGACGGGCCTCCAGGCCAGGGATCACGACCCGGACGACCGGGATGCCGAACTCCGAACGCGTCAGGTCAACGGCCACTACCTGCTCGATGCCGACCGCGCGCAGGCGATCGAGCTCCCACGCCACGTCCGCGTCGAAGGTGTCCGCTTCCCGGTGCGGCACCGTGGCAAAGTCCCGCGCCGTCCCCCGCATCGCCAGCACCGCGCTGTAGTGGTCAAGCACCTCGGGCGAAAGCGAGCGCTCGTAGCGGGTCCGATCGATGTCGTCGCGTGCCCCGCTGATGGCGGTCAACCGGCTCTGCGCCGCCTCAGTCAGCGCACGCAGCAGGGCAATGCCGCGATCGGGATGGCAACCCGCACCGCCAGCGCCATACATCGGGTGCAGGGAGTCCGAGTCCCGGTCGGCGATGACGCAGGTGAAGCAGGCAATGCCCACGTCACTGGTCACGTCCCACGCCGCCACCGCCACTCCCGCCTCCTCGAACCTCTCCAGGACATGCCGGCAGCGGGGGTCGCTCACACTGTCGAGATCCAGCCGTGCGGTCTCACCTTCGGACCGGCTCTGCAGTTCCCACAGCCGGGTAGCATCGCGCTCCACGACCTCGCAGATGGCGTGACTGACCGCCTCAAGCAGGTAGTTGCCCGAGGCGAGGCCGTTCGAGGAGGCAGGGAAACAGGGCACGGCAATGGGCGAGGGCAGGGTAAAATCGACGCTGACCATCTCGAATGGTACCCATGTGGGTGCAGCCTGCAGCAGGTCGAAGCCCTCCACCCAGAGCGCCGACAGATGCTGCGGCGCGCCCACCGACACGCGGTGGGGCAGGCGACGGATATCGGCTAGGCAGAGCCGGGCCTGCAGTTCCGCATACGTACCAAGGCGGAGGGGCAGATCGATCTGCTCCGCGTGGTAGGTTTCGATCGTCTCCATGAGGGCCGAGGCCTTGGCCGCAGCCAAGTCGACGCCCTTGCCTTGGGCGACGGTCAGGGAGCGGGAGTTCGGCCGGCAGGCCATCACGACCGGGATGCCGATCCGGTCGAGGCCGGTCACGTTGGCCAGACGCGTGATGCCCATGGCGGCCGCGTGGGGCAGGACGCGAGCCAACGTTGACGCTGGCGCCATGCTGCGATGGGTGCCGTCACGGTAACCCTTGGGGACCGGCCGCTTTCGGTCGGCATACAGCCAATCCGGCAGCACGCCAGTCATCCGCCATCCTCCCGGTCCGACCTGCGCCGACCACTCGTGCGCGAGCGCCGCGACGTGGCTCCCCTCGGGCCACCCTTGGGCCAAGCCCACACCTTGACCGCCTCCAGGGCACTGCATGTTGGCAGGAACGTACCGGCCGAGGCGTGTCAACAGCGAGGCATAGTCTCAGTAGGCGTATTCTTTGAGGCAGCAGCCTGTTGGCAAAGATAGCGGGAACGGGCGCGCGAGTCAACGGCGCGACCCGCAGCGGGGTGCGCGGCACGATTGTGGTATGTGGTGAGGCGCGGGGGATTTTGCAGATAAATGGGAAACCAGGAATTGGGGGGCGCGTAGAAAACTCCCCTGGCTGGCCCGGACCAGCCCTCTGCGGGGGTAGTCCACCCCGGGCCAGGAGAGGAGTACCACGACTTTAGGGCCAATGCCGTGCTGGAAGGCGTCAACAGTCTGGTGCAGGCGGCCAAGTCCCGCGCCCGGGGGTACCGCAACGTGCACCGCTTCATCTCCATGGTCTACCTACTCGCCGGCAAGCTGAAGTTCAGGCTCCCGCACTGGGGTGCCGCGCCTGTGTTCGCCCACACCAAATAGCGAGGAGCGGTGGCGGCGCGCGGCGGCTCGACACCTCCAAAGCGCCGTAGCGCTCAGTAAGCGGCTGAGCTACCGGAACTCGCCGTTCCGGCGGCGCCGGAAGAAGACTTCTTAGAAGCCTTCTTCTTGGAGGCCTTCTTGCTGGTGCTGGAGGACGACGTCTGCGTTGAGGACGAGCTGCTCACAGCCGGGGTCACGCTCAAGCTGGCACTGCTGACGGCAGGCGAACTCGATGTGCTGCTGCTGGTGCTGCTGCCGCAGGCGGACAGCATAAAGCTGCCCGCGGCCAGAACCGCCGCGGCACCCAAAAGCCTGAATTTGGTTCGGCGCGAGAGCGAAGCCGTTTCGTCCATGACGATCGCACAACCTTCCTACCGAACGCTGTCGGACCGAGGGGCTGACCGTGCCGCCGGAGCTGGTCGTCCTGTACTCGCCCGTTGGGACATCAGTCCGTTGATATATTCGTTGGATATTGTGGAGTTTCCTGTGCCAAGCCCTGCGCGACCAGGATAGCGTCATTCCGGCGTTGCCGTCGGATGGGCGCGGGGTCGGGGAGTGGGGAGTTGACACGCGGCTCGGTGGTCGCGGCTAGTCGGTGGTCTCAAGGGGTCTCCTGGTCACTGCTGTGCTGGCACGCGACCGCAGAGACGGGCGGTCCTGGTCCGGAGATGACCGGCGGGCGCGTGGCCGATAGCGACCGACCCGCGGGCGCAACGGCGCGGGCCGTGCTATCGTAGACGTTGAGCAGGAGGTGGGCGATGCCGGAGCCGCACCGCGAGCGGAAGGACCACGGGCTGCGCTACCTCTTCGACGAGGTACCGAATCCCTCGCCGCGCGTCTTCGGCGTTCCGTGCCCTGAGCGGGTTGAGGTGCTCTCCCCGGTGATCCCGTTGCTGGAGACCAAGGCGGTGGTCGTGGACGGGCTGCTACGGGGCGTGGACGACGGCAGCATCTGGTCGCTGGAGTTTGAGATGGGGTCGCCCGACCACTGCCGCCTGATCGAGCACCACACGGCCGTCGCGCGGGCGTATCCTGGCGCCCAGGTGGAGACGGTGGTCTTCTGGGGCCGCGACCGTTCCGGGCCCCATGTCCTGCGCTGCGGCCGGGCATCGCTGGAGGCACACCAGGTCTTCCTGGCGGCGATGGACGGGGACGGGGAGTTGCGGCGGCTGCGGCGGGTGGTGGCCGAGGGGCGGGCGTTGACATCCGGGGACATCCTGCTCCTGGCGACGTTGCCGCTTATGCACCACGGGCAGGCGACGTGGAACGTGGTCGAAGCGGCGGCGCCGCTGGCGGCGGGCCTGCCGCCCAACCTGGAACGTGGCGTGGTATCCGCGATGGGTGCGCTGGCCTACAGCGCGCTGAAGCCCGAGGAGCGACCTTTCCTGTTGGAGGTGTTGGGACGCATGCCAGTGGGAGAAGAGCTTTTCGAGGACCTGCGGGCGCAAGGCGAGGCGCGGGGAGAGGCGCGGGGACGACACGAGGGCGAGATCACCGACCGGCGCGAAGCGGTCTTGGAAGTGTTCATCCTGCGCTTCCACGCCGTTCCCGACGCGGTGCGGCGGGAGGTGGAGGCTGCGGATCGGCTGGACGTGCTGCGTGCGTGGCACCAGGCCGTGGTGCTGGCACCCGACGCGCAGGCGGCGGCGGATGCCATCCTGGCGCGGCGGTAGGTGCGCCAAAAGGACCTC
>DAHWHT010000122.1 GCA_027335515.1 Clostridia bacterium | reverse complement strand
TTCCTTGACGCGGTGGCGCGGCGTCGGCGGCCGGAGAATGACGGCGAGCAGGGACTGCGCAACATGGCGGTGGCCTATGCGGCCATTGAGGCCTCGCTCTTGGGTCGGGGGGTGACCCTGGACGAGGTGCTGCAGGGCCAGGTAAGCGGTTACCAGGACCCGGTGGATCGGCACTGGGGATTGCTGTAACAACGACGGATGCGACTACCTTTGGATCTCCGTCCTGCACGGGAACCCGGAGCGGGCCGTGCATGGCCGTGGTATTTGGGTGTGCGCCGAGCCGCCCCGCCAGCCGGGCGGCTCTCGATCTGACCCATAGGCGACTGCCTATCGCGCAAGGGGGCGGGTGTGGCGCAGGTGCTGGGCAGTGCCCGTCGCAGCGGCGCCATTGGGTAAGGATGCTCGACCAAGGGGTGATCGCCGGTGTCGCGTGATGGTGGTGCGACCCGCAACCGGATGGGCCGCCGAGCCTTGTTGCGGGCGGGGGGTGCGGCCGGGGCCCTGGCAGGTGTGTCTGCGATGGTTTCAGCATGCGGTACGCATAGCAACGCCACCCCGTCGGCGAGCAGCCGCAAGACCCGAGTCGTATTCAGCTATTATGCCCCATGGGCCGGGTTTACCGTGAATGCGACCACGACACCCTTGATTGAACACATCTTCCAACCGTTTCGCGACCGTCACCAGACGGTGGATCTGGTGCTTAACCTTGCCGATGCGCCGAACAATATACCGCAGCAAATTGCGTCGGGGACGGGACCGGACGTATTTTGGTCCAACCTTATTGGTCCATTGGTGGATCATGGGTATATCCTCGATCTGACGCCGTACTTGAAGCAGGATAATATCAAAACAGACATATTCTTGACCAGCCAGCTGGCACAATACCAACATGCCGGATCCCTCTATGCACTGCTGGCATATGCCCACGTGCTCTCGATGGTTATCCACGAAGGGCTGTTCGACCAACTGGGTCTCCAATATCCCGCGCCTGACTGGACCCATCTCGATTTCCTGCGTCTGGCGGAGGCCACTACCGGGAGATCGGGGCAGGCGGGGAACCATCGCTACGGGGCTTCCCTAATGGCTTGGCCCACAGCGATGCCCGATGCGTTTTACTTTCACGGCTTTGGCGGGTCATACATCGATCCGGCCAATCGCCAGCGATGCGCACTCGATACGGCAGAATCCCTTGCCTGCGGAGAGTTCTTGTTCTCGATGATCTTGGATGGCGTGGCGACGACCAACTGGGGAACGGCGATGCAGCAGTGGTTTCCGCAGGGCCTCGTCGGTATATTGTCCAACTGGCACCTGCCGTTCGTCAACGTCAATCTGTTCAGCAACATGAAGTGGAACTACTACCCTCAGCCGGTGTGGCCAAAGGGACCGGCCACATTCGTCAATTCCGACTTCCTGGCGATCAACGCCGCCACCAAGGTTGCAGACGTGGCGTGGGAAGTGCTGCGTTATACTGCCGTAGAACCGCAGTTGCAGAAATCGGTCATGAAGCTAACGGGTTTCTCGCCGTCGCTGAAGTCGTTGCTTACAGAATGGGTTGCGGTGTTGCGCAGTCTTGCTCCCCCGCTTCGTAGCAAGAACCTGGAGGTTTACGAGGGATTGGTGTACGGAAACCGCGCCTTTCCTGGCATGGACTTTGCCCACGCGGACGGGCAGGCTAAGACCCTCATTGGAGATTGGGCGCAGAAGATCATGGCCAGGGGCGTATCGGTCCAAGGTGGGCTGCGGCAGGCGGCGGCGCAGGTGAACCTCCTGGAGGCGGCTGCGAGTGCCGCATACCGCCAGCAGCAGGCCCTGACCAACGCCCTGAAAGTCGGCGCGGGGGGATCGTATCCCCGTCCAGCTGCGACAGGGGCCGGCGCTGCAGCCGTCGCCGACCCGGGGTTGGCGACCCTGCACGCCGGTGGAGTGGTGCTGACCGGCACCGGCGCCGCGGTCGGAGCGTCGACGGACGGCTTCAGCTTCGCGGCCACTCCCGCGCTTGCGGTCGATGGTACGTACACCTGCCGCGTGACGGCAATCCGCGAGGTCGGCACCATCCCGCCACAGCAATGGGCGATGGCGGGCCTGATGGCGCGCTCAGACCTCAGCGATCAGTCCACCATGATCCTGCTGACCGTGACACGCGCCCATGGGCTGGTGTTGGAAGTGCGGCCCACGCCGACGGCGGCCCCCCAGATCCAGATCGGCAGCGGCGGATTGCTGCCGGCCGCCAAGGTGAGTCGTAAGGTGGCCCAGGGGAAGGCCGGCTACCTGCGCCAACCCGTCTGGCTGCGTCTGCAGCGAAAGGCGACGGCCTGGACCGCGTTCACGTCCTTGGACGGCAAGAAGTGGACGGTTGCCGGTACTCCCGTGGATCTCAAAATGGCCGGTTGCTGGATTGGTACCTTCGCCAGTGCCTACAACGGCTCATCGGGAGCGGCCGGCCGGGTGCAGGCCAGCTTTGACAACCTGGGCGGATTCGCCCTGCACAGCGGGGACGTGTGGCAGGTGGGCCGGCCGTGATGCGACCGGCCGGCGACGCGGGACGGACCCGCAGATGAACGCTCTGCCAACGTACGAACTGCCGGGATCCGGCAGGGCCGCGTAACGTCGATAGGGCTTGCGCGCAACATCTGAACGGAAGGGAAGCGCAGGACCAAGCACCGACCCCCGGGTTGATCAGTGTGGCGGAGAGGGTGGATCCTGCCAAGCCCTTTGGGACGCTCTCACGGGCCGGTTTAGTGTACATGGGCACGTCACATCGTCTTGTACAGGTTGCGGTACCTGCGCTTCGGATAGGGTTACCTCGACGCACGCCACGCAACATCGTCCATGAGGTACGGTTGTGGCAAGCGCGCGTCGGACCTCCACGTCCGAACACGCTGGGGCGGCCAACTCGGATCACTCCCCGACACGCCCCAGGGGCACCGCAATACCGCGGGCAATTTCGACGACGAGGTCGTCGTCCGTGACCAGCGGGATGCCGAGTGCCTCCGCCAGAGTGACGTACGCGGCGTCGTAAGCGGTGAACCCGCGGCCCACCCACTTCGCGAGGGCCGGCAGGTCCGGCTCCTGGAGTTCAAAGGCTGTCTGCTCCAGTTGGGCGGCCAACTCGGCCAGCGTGTTCGGGGCCCAGTGCCAACGCCGGGCCGCCACATTGATGATCTCCAGGAAGAGCAGCGGTGGAGCGAACACCGTAAGCTCGCCAGCCTCGAAGTCGGCGCGTAGCGCGCGGGCTTGATCCGTCCGTTCTTCCCTGGTCTGGCGGAACCATTTGAGGACCACCGAGGCG
>DAHWHT010000121.1 GCA_027335515.1 Clostridia bacterium | reverse complement strand
GGCGGGCACGGCGATGATGGCGACCAGGGCGAAGAGCATCCAGCCGGCGATGGCGACGTAGGCCACCGGGAGGGTCTTGGTCCGGGCGGCGATGTGCGTTTCACGGATGTGGCGCAGGGTGTCCCCGAAGTCGGCGAAGGTCTCGGGGCCGGGGGCCCGCAGGCGCCACGCCGCGGACAGCCGCCGCGCCACGGCGGTGAGGTCGGGGTCGGCAAGGCGCTGGGCCAACTCGTCCAACGCCCGCGAGCCATCCTGCAGGAGGGCAGCCCGGGCGAGCACGCGCCGCAGTTCGCCCGCGAGGGGGCCGACCAGGAAGGCTGCCGTGCCGGCGATGGCGTCGGGCACGGTCGCCCCGGCGGCGAAGTGCAGTTCCAGGTACTCGACGGCGTCCCCGAGTTCGAGCAGGACCTGCCGCCGCCAGGCTGCGCGTTGGCGGCGCTGCAGCCAGCCGGGCATGAAGGTGGCGCCGACGCCAAGTGATACGGCCATCAGGGGACTGCGAAGGAGCAAGCCTAAGGCAATGCCGGCGATAGCAAGAGCTGATCCAGCCCGAACGCCGAAAGTGTTCGACGCTGCTGACGAGAGTTTCTGCCTAATCCACGTGGTCGCCATCGCCAAAAACGGCACCCGACGGACGGGGGGCAGAAAGGTGGGTGGCAGGAGAAAAGCGCACGCGCCCGACGCCAGAGAGATGCCAACGATCGTGCATACAGCAAGAGCCAAAGGCAGTTCCCTCCTGAGCCAGAACGTGGCGCTCAGATGTCACTGGCGCATCGCATGTTCGTCACTACAGCCGCTCCTCATGGGCGGGACAACTTCGGGCCAGGCAGCGTGGGCACTCGCGCCGATGCGGCAACGTTGTCGCGAAGCGCCAGAGAGGAGTGGCGGCTGGCCACACACACCAGCCGAAAGATGACGGAGACCAAAGGCGGGGCGGTCAAGGTTCGACCGCCCCGCCTACGCAAAACCCCGCTTACAGCGGGTTCTGGGTGCTAGACCTCCAAGGGATGCGCGAGTCTCGTTTGCCCCGTCAGGCGGACGCCGCTGATCCCTGCAAGATTCTGCCGTCCAAGAACTCTGCCGACGCCTCGCGGGTCTGTCGACGGTTCACGACGTTCCCGTCTAACACACAGACACCGTCCCAGTCGGTCGACGTACGGCGCCAATCGATTTCCGCCAGACTGGGCAGCGGGTCGCGCCAGCGTGCTCCGTAGGTGGCACGCAACTTACGCCCCAAGTTGCCCAATGCCCACAGGACCACGGAGTTTCCGTGGAGGTACTCCGATCGGAACTCCATCGCGTGCATACGGCCGTACCGCACGTCGAGCCAGCCGGGCACGTGCTGGGCCACTTCGTCCCACCACTCAATCGCGGTCGCCGTTGCCTGCTGCTCGTTCTGGCATTCGGCATCGGTGAGGAGTTGGCGGTTGGCGTCGTACACGGCGCTCAGTGTGAACAGCTTGTTGGATTTCTTCGGCAGACTCACCCGGTCCTTATCCACCAAGCCGTGGAAGATACGGGCCCCTTCAGCGACAGCCAACGCGATATGATTCAAGGGATCCCGATGGTCATAAAGGATGTCCAGAGACCTGGACGTCTTGTGAACGGTGCGGTTGAGGTCGCTGAACATCTGCTGCATGCGATCCATGGTTTCCATGGGGAACATGACTACTGAGATCGTGTGGTCGCCGAGTGCCGGGTTTTGCGAGACGGCTTCCTGAATGGCCCGACAACGGTGCTGTCCATCGTTGATCACAAAGCTGGTGTCCAGGGGAAGGGTTAGCAGGCCGATCTGATCACCCTCTGCCAGCGGGCGGAACGCAGGTTCCCCGTTGTAGGAGACCGTCACGGCGCTAAACAAGTAGTCGTCCTCATTGTCGAGCATGTAGCGGGTGATGTCGGGAACCCGGGTCTCCTGAAGCACCCTCTGAGCGCGCTGCTCGGGCGGCATATCACTGTAGTCACGGAAGGTGAACAGCCGCGGGACCACCTTGAGTGGGACCATTGCCGTGTAGTAGACCCGGGAGCCCATCGTGCCGCGCATCGCCGGGAACGTGACGTCCATCCTGCAGCCTCCTTACCGTCCCCAAAGGACGACCGGCGCCTGCAGTACGTCGGTCTTCTCTGGGTGTGTGCCCAATAATAGTCCTCAGTACGTCGATGGTCAAGAGATTGTACGTCGGTAATATGCCGTTCGTACGTCGCCATGGAGCTGCTCGGTGTCCAACCACGGATGGCCTGGCGGCCCGGCATCCGATGGGGGGCGGTTAGTCCTTCGTCCTCGTGAGTCGCCGCAGCGTCAGCCAGGCCCCCACCTCACACGCGGCCGCGAACGTCACCGCCACGCGCCCGGCCTCCGTATGCAGCAGGGACGCGCGGGCTCCGGGTAGACCCGTCTCCACCAGGTAGGCAGCCACCGGCACCAGGAGCATGACGGTGACCACGATGCCGTGGCCGGCGAGTTCGGCCCTTCGGCTCAGATACAGCTCTCGCCGTCTCCGCAGGGCCTCTGCCAAGCGGGAGAGCGTCTCCGGCCCGCCGCTGCCGAGTTCCGCCGCCGCACCGGCCAGCCGGGCCACGAGCGCCAAGTCCCGGCGGCCGCTGAGTTGAGCGGCGTCGCGCAGGGCCTGGCGCAGGGGCACGCCCGCCTGGTGAGCCGCCAGAGTCGCCCGCACGAACCCGGCAAGCCAGGGGGCCGCCGAAGAGGCCGCCGCCGGCAGAGCGTGGACCAGGGCGGGTTCCACGCGCTGGGCGTCGGCCAGCACCGCGCAGAACTGCTGCACGTCGCGGTCGCGCCCCGCCTCCGCACGTGCCCGCCGCCCTCCGGCGAGGGCGCCGGGGATCGTGAGGGCTCCCGCCGCCAGGATGAGCACCGCCGCAAGGTTGTCGCTGGCGGACCAGGCGGCCAGACCCACCACCCCCCCACAGAGGCCCGCCACCGCGACGTCGCGCCGACCCGCCAAAGATCCACTCGGCCGAGCGGACGCCCGGTTCCGCCGCTCCCTTCGCACCGGGCGGTAGGGGTGGGCGGGGACAAGGGCGGCGCATGCGGCAAGGGCGACGGCCAAGGCGATGCCCGCGTCCAGGAGCACCGTCACCATCGCCACCCCCCGCCCTCCAGGCGCTCTGCGCGTTCTGGCGGGAGGTCACCCACGTGTTGCAGCGCCCCCTCCCGGAACCGGAAGAGGTCCCGTGGTGCCCCGTCCGGCAGCACCTCCGCCACACCGGTGACGACCAGCCGCCCGTCGGGCAGCGCCCGGTGT
>DAHWHT010000119.1 GCA_027335515.1 Clostridia bacterium | reverse complement strand
GTTGTCCGGCCGCATCCGGATCTACGGACCGAACTGTCCCGGGTTGTGGCAGATCCAGGCCGGCCTCGTGTACACCTTCTCCACGCAGTTCGATCCCGCTCAGTTGCGCGCGGGGCCGGTGGGGCTGGTGAGCCAGGGCGGGGCCCTGGGTCGCGCTGTGCTCGACGCGATGCCGGCCGGCGTCGGCTTTTCCGCCTGGTACTCCACGGGCAACGAGATCGACCTCCAGGCCGGCGATTTCGTCGCGCTGCTCGCCGACGACCCGGCGACCAAGGTGGTCGCGGTCCTGGTGGAGGGCCTGCGCGACGGGCGGCGCTTCGCGGCGGCGGTCCGGCGCTGCGTCGCCCGGGGTAAACCGGTCGTCGTCTGCCGGCTGGGGCGCAGCCGCACCGGCGCGGCTGCGGCGCGGGCGCATACGGCGGCGCCCGGCGGCGATGACCTCCTGGCCCAGACGGCGCTGGCGGATGCGGGCTGTCGTTTGGTCGACGACGTGGACGAGCTGGTCGCGGCCGCGACCCTCCTGGGCCTGCGGCCCCAGCCTCCCGCCGGCGGGGTGGGGGTGTGCACCTTCTCCGGAGGATCGGGGGTGCTCCTTGCCGACCAGGCGGAAAGGCAGAAGGTGGTGCTGCCGCCCTTGGCGCCCCCGACCGCGGCCGCCCTGACCGCGCTGCTGCCGGAGATTGCGGCGGTCGGCAACCCGACCGATCTGACGACCGCGGCGCTGGAGGATCCCGGCCTGGCCCGCAAGGCCCTGGAGGTGATGGCCGCCGACCCCGGCCTGGCCTGCGTGGTGTTCTCCCTGCCGCACCGCCACGACGGTTTTGACGCGCGCATGGCGGGCCACCTGGTCGAACTGGCCGCCACGGCGCCGGTTCCCCTGCTGGTGGTCGCCCATTCACCGGGCTTTGCGGTGACGACCGCCGCGGAGCGTCTGCGCGAGGCCGCCGTGCCCGTGTTTCCGTCCGCGCACCTGGCGGCGGTCGCCCTGCGCGTCTGGTTGGCCGGCCGCGCCGCGGACGTGCCGCGCCAGGCAGGCTCGACCGGGGCCGGGGGTGCGTCCTCAAAGGATGCTGTGGGCCTGGAACTCTGGGCGCGTTTGGCGGTGGATCCGGGTTTCGGCCCCTACCTCGCCTGCGGCCTCGGGGGGGCGTGGGGTGCCGTCTGTCCTGAGGAACAGCGTGCCCTGGCACCGCTGGCCGCGGGGGACGGGGCGGCCCTGGTGGACCGGATGCGCTGCGGCCCGCTGCTGGCCGCGGCCGGGGTGCGGGGCGAACTGGGCGCGGCGCTGGAGGCCTGGTCGCGTCTGCGGCCGCCGCCGCCGCGGCAGGCGGCGGGCGTGAATCCAGAACCGGCCGGGGCCGAGGCCCGTTGGCGGGTGGGAGGCGCGGGCGCCTTGGAATGGTTGGCGCCGCGGAAATGGGGGCGAGATTCCGATGGCTGACGGGCTGGACGCCGGCTGTCTGGTGCGGGCGGACCGTGTGCATCGTACGGTGTATACGGATCCGGCGGTGTTCACGCGCGAGCTTGTGCGGGTCTTTGAGGACGGCTGGGTGTTTGTGGCGCATGAGAGCGAAGTGCCGCAGGAGGGTTCCTTTCGCACCACCCGCCTCGGGCGCCAACCGGTGATCGTCTGCCGCCATGCCGACGGCCAGGTCCGGGTGCTGATGAACCGCTGCATGCACCGCGGCGCCCTCGTCTGCCGCGAAGAGCGGGGGAAGACCGCGACGTTCCGCTGCCTGTACCACGGGTGGACGTACGGTACGGACGGGAGCCTGCGGTCGGTGCCGTTTCCCGGTGGCTACGGCGCCGGGTTCGATCCGGGGGCGCTCGGGTTGATCCCGGCGCCGCGCGTCGGGGTCTACCGGGGCTTCATCTTCGCAAGCCTGGCGGCGCAGGGCGAAGACCTGGAGTCCCATCTGGGTCGCGCCCGATACTACCTGGACCTGATCCTGGATGCCGCGCCGGGGGATCGGATCACCGTCCACCCCGACTGCGAGCGGTATGCCTACCCCGGAAACTGGAAGCTCCAGATCGAGAACCTGCTGGACGGCTACCATCCGAACTTCACGCACCAGATCGCCTTTGACATCGCGGAGGACCGCCGCGGCGCCAGCGGCCGCAAGGCCAACCGCGAGGACTCCGGAGCGACGGCGCGGGCCCTGGGCCATGGCCACGGGCTGCTGGAATACAGCGGCGTCAACCGCGGCTACCGGGCCGACGATGCCTCCGTCGCCGCCTACCGTGCCCGTTTGGAGGAGCGGCTGGGTGTGGCGCGCGCCGCGGCCGTGCTCGGCGCCGACCTGCAGTTGTTCATCTTTCCCAACCTCTTTTTCCAGAACGCGCGCCAGCACTACCGCGTGGTGCAGCCGCTGGCGGTCGACCAGACCGAGGTCCGCGCCTACCCCTACGCGCTGGACGGTGCGCCGGACGCGGTCAACGCCCGACACGCGCGCGACCTGGGCTGGTGGGCCTCTGCCGCGGCCTTCGGCCAGCCCGACGACCTGGAGGCGTTTGCGCGCTGTCAGGAGGGGCTCGCAGTGGCGGCGGCGCCCTGGGTGCTGTTTTCGCGCGGGTTGGACCGTGAGCGGCCCGGTCCGGGCGGCGAGGTGATCGGCGACGTGACCGACGAGGTGCCCCAACGCGGCATCTACCGGGAATGGAGCCGTCGCATGGCTGCGGCGGCGGAAGCGGGGGAGCGGCCATGAAGTCCGAGGACCAGGCGAAGGATGCCGCCGCGGTGGCGGCCGTGCTGTATCGGGAGGCGCGGTTGCTCGACGAGGATCGCCTGGAGGAGTGGCTGGCGCTGTTCGCCCCCGACGCCCGCTACCGCGTGCCGCTGCGCGCCGGGGCGGACCCGGAGCGTGACCCCGCCATCGTGCACGACGACCGCGCGGCGCTGGAGGACCGCGTGCGGCGGCTGCGCAGTCCGGTCTCCTACGCCCAGCAACCGCCATCGCGGACGGTGCACGTGGTCACCAACGTCGAGGTCGAAGCGGAGGCCGCGAACGGAGCGGCGGCGGACGCGCCCATGTGGCGGGCCCACTCGGCCCTGGTGGTGCATGAGGCCCGGCTGGGTCAGGCGCGGGCGTTTGCCGCCCGCTGCCTGCACCGTCTGCGCGCCGGGGCCGGTCCCGACGGCGGCCTGGGCATCGTGGAAAAGCAGGTGCTGCTGATCGCGCGCGACCAGGCGCTGTATAACGTGACCTTCCTGCTCTGACGCCGGTCGCTGCGGCGTCAGGTCCCGATGCGGTCGACGAGTTGGCGCGCCAGGCGGATGTGTTCCGGCGCCACATCGTCGGGGAGCGAACAGCCGCCGGCGAGGATCAGACGGCGGCCGCCGGTCTGGCGCACGGCGTCGCGCATCTCCGCCTCCAGGGCCGGTCGGTCGCCGCGTACGATGGCGCCGGTCCCGGTCTCATCGATGCCTCCCATGACGGTGCGTCCCGGCAGGGCCGCCGCCACCTCGCGCAGGGGAATCCCGGTCGTGCGATCGCTCCAGGAAAAGACCGCCGCCGGGTAGTCGATGGCCCAGCGCCAGTTGAGGCTGCGGCCGGCGTGCAGGTGCACGACCGTGCAGCGGCCGGCCGCGGCCGCGGCCAGGACCTCCCGATCGGTCGGCCCCCCGAAGGCTTGGTAGTCCGCTTCGTCGACCAAGTCGTCTCCGAGACCGGCCGTGGCGAAGTAGATGCCGTCGGCGCCGGCCCGCAGGCAGGCGCGGCACAGACCGGCGGTGTTGGCGGTCAGGGTTGCAAGGCCGCGCCGCAGGGTGGCGGCGTCGGTGCGCGCGTGCTGCCTGAACCCCGCGCCGCCGCCGGCGAAGCGCAGGGCCAGCGCCAGCGGCGAGAAGACGGTGGCGAGCACCACCGCCTGGGGCCGGGCGCGGCGCACGGCGGCGACGGCCTCGGCCATGGGGTGCAGCGGCTCACCCGGTCCGGCCCCGAGCACGGGCAGCGCATCCCAGAGGGCCGGGCCGGTGGCGGCGGGCGGCGGATCGGGGTAGGGCAGGTCCGGCATCACCTTGTGGATGTCGAGCTCGAACCCGCTGAAGAAGTCCACCGTGGCGGCGGCGAGGGTCTGCGGGGAACCTTCGGGCCGGAAATGGTGCCAAAGGCAGAGCGGCGGTCGGTCCGTGGTCTCGTCGGCGAGGGTCTGCCATACGCGTTCGTGTGCCTTGGTGTCCATGCGTCTCTCCTCTTTCCGCAGGATGGCCGGCGGACGGCGCCCAGGTCGAGATCAGGCGCTACCGGTGCGGCCGGGACGGTCGAGGATCAGATCGGAGAACATCGCGGGCGACGGCATGGGCGCGGGTGCGTCCGTGTCCTGCGCCTGCACCCCGCCGACGGCCCTGCGCGCCACCTGGCCGCAGTAGCCGCAGGTGCGACAGGACAGCGTGTTGCAGTCGTGGTGTTCGAAGAACTCCAGGAAGTTCGTCGGCAGGGCGGCGTTGTCGACGCTCAGGCCGCCCACGGGCTCGAGGGTCTGCGCGATGGCGGCCCACTGTGCGCGGTGGGGCCCCTGCTCACCGGCGCGCCGACGGGAAAGCGCCAGGGGGGCGTGTTGCGACAGGCTGATGATGTCGGTCAGGTCCCCGGCATAGCCCCGCTGGGCGTACGCTCGGATGGAGCGCAGCAGCCAGGCGGTGTCCCTGCCGCGGCCGGCGAGCTTGAAGCGGTCGTAGCCGTGGCGCTCATACACCTGCAGGTCCTCGGGCCGGATCCAGCGCGAGCGGATGATCTCGGCCCGGTCCTGGGCGTGGCGGCCGGCGCACCAAAACAACTCATACTCCAGTACCGGTCGGCTGCCTTCGCGTGAATGGAACGACGGCGAGACGTGGTGGCAGCTGTTGTATGGGCACTGGTAGACGCAACTGTTGTTGCAGATCAGTTCAAGGTCACAGCGCACCGAGGCGCGGATCTCGTCGAGCACGGCGAAGTCCCGGTTGACGGCGTGGTGCAGGACGATGGCATCGGCGCCCATGGCCTCGAACTGCGTGGCCTCGCGTGGCGAGACCACGTCGATCAGCGAGGAGACGGTCACCTCGAGGTCGGGTGCGATGCCTTTGACCAACGGGATCATCCAGGGCAGGCCCACGACCAGTCCGTCGACGCCGATGTCGACGAGCCGGCGCAACTGCTCTTGCAGCCGCGCGATGTATGCCGGCTCATACTCCGCGTCCGCCAGGCTGGTGGCGTTCCACAGGTAGTTGAAGCGCATCCCCTGCGTGTGCGCGAGGGCGATGTGGCGCGCCATGTCCTCCCAGGAGACGGGGGGCAGGATGCTGGAGGGACGGCCACCGCCGACCAGGTCCTCCTGGAGTTTGCCGAAGATCACATGGATCGGCAGCCCGGCGAGCCCCCGCAGCAGTTCGTCGTCCCAACTCGTCGCGACCACCAGGCGCATGCCTCCACAGCTTCCCCTCGCGTCGTCGTTAAGGCCCTGCCGCGCGCGTCCGGAAAGCCGCGGGCGGGTCCGACCATCTCACCGTAGCCGCCCGACCCGCCCCGGGGCGACCGTCCTTCGACCCCCAGACGGCAGCCGAACGGCCGGGGCCCGTGGGACACCCGGACGTAGCAGGGCGCGATCCCGGCCGTCGTCGGGGGTGCGCCGGCCTCGCCCAGCGGCCGATCACCGTCGGTTTGCCGCCCCTCGGGTGTCGGCGGTTCGATCGCGTGCCACAGAGCGGGGGATGTGCCGTGGCGCCCGCGGCCACCGCCAAAGCGGCGCCGGCCGCACCTTGGCGGAGCCAGGTAGGCCGACCGGGAACCTGGGACCGCCAAGGGGCGTCCTGAGTCTTAACTGGAGTCGGGTGGCGGGGGGTGAGTCCGATGCGGTGGGTCTGGGCGACGTCGGTGCTTGCGGCGGCGTTGGTCTTGACGGGCTGCGGTGCGGGGTCGTCTTCCGGGGGCGGCGGTTCTGTGGCGTCAGACCCTGGTGGCGCGGTTGCCGCATCATCCTCCACGGCGCCCGCGTCACACGGCGGTCAACCCGCGGGAGTTGCTCGCCCGGTCCGCGTTTTCCCGGCGTCTTCCACGGTGTCCGCAGCGCACGGATCGGCTTCCGCGCCGCCGGTGATGCGGGGGCACACGGGCGCGGTTCCCGTTCCCTCCCGGGTGACCCTCGCCGACGCGGGCCGCACCTTTCGCATGCGGCCAGGGCAGCGTTTCGCCCTGGTGTTGGGTGGTCCTCCGCCGAACTGGCGCGTGACGGTGTCGGACACCGCGGTGCTGCAGCGCGTGCCCAATGTGATGGTGGTGCGCGGGGCCCAGGGGATCTATCAGGCGCGGCAGGCGGGTTCCGCCGTGCTGAGTGCGGTGAGCCATTACGCCTGCGAGTCCGCGCATCCCGCCTGCCTGACTGCGGATCGGCTGTTCCGTGTGACCATCCGCGTCTCGGCGTCGGGTTAGGGCGGGGTGGTGCGGATGCGTGAGACAACAGGGCCATGGCGACCAAGGCCTCTGCCGGGCAGAAGCCGCAGGCGATGCCGCTGATCCGGTGGATGCGGGTGTGGATCGACCCGACGTGCGAGGTCGCAGGCGGCGGCCTTGGAGCGGTCGGTTGCCAGCCAGTGGGCGGCGGCGGCGACCGACGCCGACGAACTCGACGAAGATGCGGTCGACGCTGAACCGTTGGCGCCACAGGTCGGCAATGCGGGCCGGTCATCCCCTTCGGCCGGGAGGCGCCAAGCAACGCCGGGGCGCAGGGCCAACGGTGTGACAAAGCGAACGGGAGTGCAGGGCTACCGTTGCGTCATCTGGAGAAAGGAGCGGTCTTCAACCGCCTGGGGAGATGTCTGGTGAAGCCAGGCACCGAATGGAGCCGTCTCGCACAGCACTGCGGCAAGGGATCCTGGCTGATTGTGGCCCACAGAGGTCCGATGGGCCTGAATGGAGGTGCCTTGCTAAGATGACACGCCGGGGGTTGTTCTGGAAGATCACCGGTGCTGCCGCCGCAGGCGCCGCGCTGGGCGGTTGCAACCTACGCGCGGTGTGGTCGGCCGTCCCCCGCGTGCTGTCGCGCAAGGTGACGCTGCAAGTGTATCTACCCACCCTCGCGGAAGCGGGAAGGACGCAAACCGAGTGGCAGGCGTTGTGCAAGCAAGCCATGAAGGTCGCCTTGAAGAAGGTCCCCAGGGCAGTCGAGTTGTCGTACGTCGTCGGGCAGAGTCCGAGGCAGTGGTTCCCGCGCGCATCGGGCCCGCCACTGACGCTCTTTACCTTCACGGGTAGGGGGCGCCCGGTCCACCCACCCGTGGACGACCCGTCGATCCCGATGCCGGACATCGCTATCGTCCCGCACTTTTGGTTGGATGGATATCTGGCCGTTCGCGCACAGGATCTGGGCCCGGCGTTGAAGGTGGCTGGTGGAGCACTTCCGCAGAGCACCCTGCGCCTGGGGCGCGCCTACGCCGGAAAGCGCGGCACGATTCAAGCCGGACTGCCCATTCTGAGGCAGCCCATGGTGTGCCGTGCCCCCTACGGCGCGTTGGCCGCCGCCGGCAGCGGCCGCCCGTGGGCAAGTGACGCGTTCGTCCTCTACCTGCGGTCGCTCCGCAAGCAGTACCCCTCTGGACCATTGGCCGACGTGCCGTTTGCCAACTTTAGCCGACCATTCTTGGCGGCCCACACCCCCTCTACGCCGCTGGCAGAATTGGGCGTTGATATGGACTCCGGGCTCGCGGGCGCGTTGGCGCTGGATGCAGGGGGTCGTCTGGCGCGCAGCAATGAGGCCAGCTTCGCGACTTCCCCGGCACTGCAGGGCATCCTGTCGGGGATTCGCTGGTTGGAGTGGGTGACCTCCTACCGCAACCCCAGCTGCAATAACCCAGGTGCGATGTATTTTGGAAGATACGCGGTCTTCCTCGGGTTTTTTGCCCGCAGTATCGGAGTGTCCCTGGTGGGATGGACAATGAGTGGCAAAGCACTTCCGCTGCGAGACGGCGTACCGGTGCCGCGTGGCCCTTTCGGTCGGCAGGGGGCCGCACTCGTGCCGCTGCCGGGAACTCGGTCTCCGGTGTCCACCCTCGACGTCATGGTGTGGAAGGGTTCTAGGTACGCCCACCTTGCGACCGAGTTGGCGCTAGCGCTGGTCAGCCCGCCCGCACAGCGGGTGCTTGCCGCATGGGGCCGGGCGTTGGCAGTGGACCGAGATACCGCGGTCCAGCAACTCGGGCAATGGACCGATGAAGCGAATGCGGCGCTCATTGCGGACACACAACGCGACGCCACCATGGAAGATATGTACGGAGCGTTGACCGACGTTGGACTGGCCCAGCAGGGAAAGGTACGGCGTGCCCTGCTGGCTGCCCTGAAGGACGTGGCCAAGTATGCCGGTGGCTTCGTCGTGGGCTGCTGGAGGAATGCGCGGCCCCTGTCGCCTGAAGCGGCGCGGCAGATTCTGGTGGACGCCCAGCGGACGGCGAACGGCGCACAAGGGTGAAGCGGCCGCAAGGGCGTCGTCTCCAGACGCACGCGAACCGTTCGGCCAGGCTGCAGCGCAGGCGGGCCGGTCGACGCCGCACCGTTGGCGCCATGGGTCAGGGGTGCCCTCGTCGCCCGATCTCCTGGACCGCCGACGTCTCTTGAAGCTGAACCCTTGGAGGACGGCTGCCGTTGGAGGGGGGATGGATGGTGGGGCCTCGCCGACCACGCGCAGTGGGAAGAAGGTTGATGCTGGCAGGGGTGGTCGGTACCGGCGCGGGCTTGGCAGGCTGCGCCAGCGCTCCGGCGGTTGGCACCAAGGCAAAGCGCATGCGCATCTTCTCCCCGTCGCTGTATGGCGCGCGCCATGCGCTCCTGGTGGCGTGGCGGCGGGACGGCGCCCCGTTTCCCGTGGAGTTCGTGCCCGGGATATCGGTGTCGATCGCCAACCAACCCTTCGCGTCTGGTGAAATGCCGCCGCCACATGCGGATGTTGTGGAAGTATCCCAAGGGGGGATGGTGGACCTCCACCCGTATCTGAAGGGCGCCAACCTCGATCTTGGTCGGTTGCTGCCACAGGTGGTGGCGCGGTTCACAGCCGCGTGTGGCGCGGTTACCGCCCTGCCCGTGGGCATGCGGGAGGTTCAGTTCTACGTCAACGATTCCTTGCTTCGGAAGCTGAAGGTTGGGCGGACCCGGCCCTGGAGTTTCAGCGCCGTGATCGCGGCGCTGGCGGCGCATCGCGCATCGACGACGCTGCGTGCGGGGCCGCCGCTGGTCGGGCTCGGCTGGGGCGATTTGAACCTCTGGGGCGCCCTGGTGCTGGGGTTGGGTGGGGCTTTGGCGCGGAACGGCGCGCTGGACTTCGTGGCAGCGGCAACGGCGACCGCAAACCTGGCCAGCATCGGCACCCGCTACGGATGGAGCGCCGGGCCCAGCGCCAATGCGGTGCTGTTCGATTTTGAGCGGCACGGTTTCAAGGGTTCCCGCTCGGCATCGTGCGTGTTTGCCTTCATGCCGCCGGGCGTTCCGGCTGGAACCGAGCGGCCGGAACCTTTCCCCACGCTACCCCGGATGCCCGCAGTGCCGGCCTGGCATACCACCGGCCTGGCGGCGCAACCCCACTCCCATCAGGCCGCGGCGCTTGTGCGTTTCATGGGTTGGTTGTATGCGCCCGCTCAGCAGCGTTTGCTGGCCACGCTGGGGCTGCCGCCGGTGCTCGCGGCCCAGGCGCTGCGCGACTTTTGGCACCGGGGCCAGGGCAAGCTCCCCGCGGCGGCCGCGCGCTTCCAGTTTCGCGGCTACACGGATGTGCCATACCAGATACGCCAGGCGTTGCATGCGCCGGGAATGTTTCTCTCGCAGACACCCGCTTCGTTGACGCGGATCGGAGCGGGCGCAAACGCCGCGGCGGCGTTGGCCCGGTGGCAGCGCACGTTGGAGTCGTCCGCCGCCGCGCTGTCGCAGCCTTCTCCAGGGTGCCACATGGTGCACGTGGTCAGCGGGCCGACGGTGAAGTAGGGCGGGACTGCCAAAATCCACAACGGGCTGCTGGCGCGGCATCACCAGGGCCACGCCCGGATCCATGACGGCTGCCTGCCTGGGGCCACCCGGACCCACGGGCCCGGTGCAGGGCGGAGGCCCCCGCGACGCCGGGCATACGGCGCACGGCCCCAGAGGTTCCGGCGCCCGCGCCTCGGTCGCACTGCGGGCGGCCGGCCTCGGGCGGGGGCTCGCTCCCGGTGATGGGCGCCGGAGCGGAGCGTGTGGGGCACCGCCTGGAAGCGAGGCCGCGATCGGCCGCGGCCTCGTGCGTTCAGCGGCCGTCCCTGGGTGGGGTGGTGGCGGACCCGCGAGCGGTCCGCCTCTGCCGCGGCGGTTGGAGGAAGCGCACGATCCGGCGGGCCCCGCGGCGTACGCGAGCCACCGCGTCCGGCGCCAGGCGGTGGCGGCTGTAGCGGGACTCCACGTAGGCGGCGGTAAGCCCGGGGAGCCAGCGGGCGAGTTGCGCGTGCTGGGCCAACAACTCCTCCTGATAGCGTCGAGGTGTCGTGCCGGCTTGCCGGCGGCCGCCGCGGCGCGCCGCTGCCGCCAGGACGCGGCGGTAGGCAGCGCGCACCTGCTGGCGGGCGCGATCGCCCTGGGCCACCCGTCGACCAAGGCGCAACCCGGGCGGGCTTTTCCCGTTGCCCGGCGCCAGGCCCGGACCGGCGCTGTGGCTCAGCCCCGTGGCTGGAGCCGTCAGCCTGGCGGCGGCCGGGCCTGCGGCGCTACCGGAGCACAGGGTCGTAGGCGTCGCGTCGGCCCACAGTGGGAACGCCAGCGGCGATCCGGTCGGGCCCCGGGGACCGGTCACCAGCGCCACCGGAGCACGGGTCTCGGGTCCGCACCGGTGGCGCTGGCGGGCGCGTAGGCGGCCAGCGCCGCGGGGTTGGCGTGGTCGGTTGGGTCGTCCCCGATGGCGTGCGCCGGCGCACACCCGGACAGGCCCACCACCGTCGCGTTGCCGACCGCGTTCACGCGTCGCCCGCGTCCGAGGATCGCTTGGCGGAGGGCTGCACGCGCGGATCGTCGTCGGCGAAGGCCAACTCGTGGATCGGTGTCAACTCTTGGTGGACCAACCGGTGCGCGGCGACCAGGGCACCGGTCTCGTCCTTGCCGAACACGCTGAGGAGGACGGCATCGGCGTCCCGCCGTGGCCAGATGGCCACCTGCACCTCAAACTCGTTGGCGCCCGACACATCCGCCACGTCGAACCCAGAGGCCCTTGGGGCTACGGCCAGGATGGTGTGGTGGAGCAGCACCTTCCGACCATCCAGGGCGAACACGAGGATGGTCGCGTAGACCTTCTGGCAGGGATGGTTGTTGAGCACCTTCGTCCAAGCCGTCTGGGAGACGGTGTGCGACTCAGCCCCGAACACGACCTCGTTCTCGAGCGGACCCGTTGAAAATGCGTTTACCACAGCCAGTCTACCTCCCGGCGGCGAGAGTGCGCCTCGACGGGCGCCGCCGCTTGCCGATCCACCATATGCGTGGGGTGGACAGGTCGGTACACGCCGGCAGCCGCCAGCGTGACCTGCGCCCGCGGGGGGAGTCGCCAGGGGAACTGCAAGCGGGGAACGGCGGCCGAGCGCGGGCGCGCCTTCAGACCGGGGCGGCCAGGGTGACCTCGGCATCGGTCAGGGCGCAGCCGGGATCGGGGCCCAGCGGGTCCCCGGCCGCGACGGCCCGGGCGCGCAGGTTGCCGTTGCGCAACGCACAAGCCAGCGGCAGGAGGCACAGCGTCCCCGCAGCTGGGCACCGCCTCGTTTTGACCCCCTTGGCCCTGCCCCGAATCTCGACCCAAGCCAAATGCGCCAATGCGCCGAAGTCTGGGGCGGGCGGGAGCTCAAGCTTAAGAGTGTTTGAGGGTGACGGTGGCCAAGGGCTTGTCGCAAAAAGGGATTGCGGGCGCGTAGGGTGTAGCACCTATTTGGGTCGGTTTGGGCACCTCCGGGTGGAAACGCTGGAGGCCGAGCAGTTGAAAAAGACGCCCTTGGTCGAACTCGAGGCGAGTCAACCGGATGCTGACGGGTTCGCTGCGCTTGCGACCACCCTCCCGGGTCGGGGGATACCACAACGCCATTGATCTGAGCGAGGGAATCGAGGAGAGCGCCTATGGCGGGGGGCAGGCTGGGGTCGGCTCGCCGAACCTCGCGGTGGAGCAGGGCCAACGGCGCCAGGTTGACCTGGCGCCCGTGCCTCGGTCGCACCGCGGGGCGGCCGGCCACGGCGGTGGTGAAACGGGCCGGCACACCCGCCGACCGGCCCCGGGCGCTCCCGCTGATGGGCGCCGGAGGGGAGCGTGTGGGGCACCGCCTGGAGGCGAGGCCGCGATCGGCCGCAGCCTCGTGCGTTCAGCGGCCGCCCCTGGGTGGGGTGGTGGCGGACCCGCGGGCGGTCCGCCTCTGTCGCGGCGGTTGGAGGAAGCGCACGATCCGGCGGGCCCCGCGGCGTACGCGATCGACCGCGTCCGGCGCCAGGCGGTGGCGGCTGTAGCGGGCCTCCTCGTAGGCGGCGGTAAGCCCGGGGAGCCAGCGGGCGAGTTGCGCGTGCTGGGCCAACAACTCCTCCTGATAGCGTCGAGGTGTGGTGCCGGCTTGACGGCGGCCACCGCGGCGCACCGCTGCCGCCAGGACGCGGCGGTAGGCGGCGCGCACCTGTTGGCGGGCGCGATCGTCCTGGGCCACCCGTCGACCAAGGCGCAACCCGGGCGTGCGCAGGGGGGGAGCGGTTTCCCGTTGCCGGGCGGGGGCGGGCGGACGCCGCCGGCCGAGGGATCGCCACAACCACCGCAGCCAGTGCGATACGGCCCCGTGCCACCCCGGCCGCGTCGACGCCATGCCGTCCGACTCGGCCCGCCAGCGCAGGGTCTGCACCCAGGCGGCCAGTTGCGCCCATGCCTCCGCCATCGCGGTGGAGATGGTCGCCAACGCGGCGCGCCACGCCGCGGACCAGCGCCGTCCGAGGCGGGCCGGAACCAGCAACCGCGCCAGGCCCACCCCGCCAAAAACGATGAACGCCGCGACGGTCAGGCGCGAGGGCAGCCCCGCGTGGGATGGCGGGGGCACCGCGGTCACCAACACGTGCGGCGGGCGGACCACCGCACCCGCCCCATACCATTGCGCAAACAGTTGTGCCCACAGCTTGGTGAGCGGCCGCAGCAGCCAGCCGCCCGGCACCGCGGGCACCGTCGCGGAGACCGCCCAGGCGACCAGGCCGGCCGCCGCGCTGGCGGCCACCCCAACGGCCGTCGCGCCCGCCGGCCGCACATCGACCCGCCGGCCCGGGATGCGGCCGATGCCCCGCACCCAGGCCCAGACCGACAGCGTGCCTGTGCCGGCCAACAGGCAGCAGCCGAAGGCGAGCGCACCCGCCTGTGGCGCACGGGCCGGAACGGCGGCCAGGCACAGGGCCGTCGCGGCCGCCGAAATCGGGCCCATCGTACATCTACGTGGGCCAAGATTCGTCAGGATTCCTTTCCGCAGTGCTGTGCAAGGCGGCTCGCTTCGGTGCCTGACTACGGCTTCCGCTCGGCAGAGGCCTTGATCGCCATGGCGCTGCTGTCGTTGGGTGGCTATTGCCCCGACCT
>DAHWHT010000102.1 GCA_027335515.1 Clostridia bacterium | reverse complement strand
GAGAGAAAACCCACCGCGTCTGGCGGCGGCCGGACCCTTGCCCGTTCATCCCATCGGTGCGCCGCCGTCGAACAGGGTGCGTCGCACAACCTTGGTGGGCGGGGCTTGTGTGGGGGGGGCTTACCGTTCCAATCCGCAGTCTTTGTCTCGATCGCGGCGCGCCGCCTCCCGCTCGCCCTCGCGCACCTGTCCGATGGCATGGAGGTACCGGCCGATCATGAACTGCGCTGCCCCCGCGGTCACCCGGATCATCGGGTCGAGGTCCTTGTCCATCCGAGCGCTTCGGATCGCGCGCATGTACGATGCCCGGTCGGTGACGGTATAGAGCGCCGGCGGCCACCCCTCTCGCATCAGCAGAAAGTCCACGAGCATCCGCGCCGTTCGGCCGTTGCCGTCCAGGAACGGGTGAATGCCAACGAAATCCACGTGGGCGCGCGCCGCGAAGCGGATGGGGTGCTCGTCCGCCGGCCGCGTTCGGAAATGGCGCACGAACGCCTCCATGAGGGCGGGGACCTTCACCCAGTTCGGCGGCACGTCCATGGACCCGCGGATGTAGACCGGCATGCGCCGATACCGCCCCGCGTCGTCCCCGAGGATGCCTTGTGTGAGCACCTTGTGGATGTGCAGCACCGTGTCTTCGATCAGGGGTGTGCCCGGCTTCACGGCCGATTGCAACCGCTCCCACGCCTCCCGGACATTGATAACCTCCAGGTGCTCCCGAACGGTCTTGCCGCCGATCGTGACGCCGTGCTCCAGCACAACCTGCGTCTCTTCGAGCGTAAGGGTATTCCCCTCGATGGCCGTGGTGTGGTGCGCGTACCTGATCGTGAAGTCGTCCAGCAAACTGCGGAGGGTCGGCTCAGGCAGCGGTCGTGCCCGGGCGATCTCCTGTTGCCATGCGCTCAAGCGCCCAAGGATCGTGTTCAGGGGTTCGGGCCCTTGTCCGTCCACGCGTCCCCACCGCCTTGCCGGATCCAGCGTAGCACGTGGTGCACCCGTTCGCCCGCGCTCGGCCTGCGCGGCTCAGACCGGCCGTCCGCCCAGGCGACGATGCCGGCCTCCCCCATGCTGTGCGTGTCTCCCCTTGTAGGCAATCACTGAAAAGTGACCCACACTTGCAGCGCACATCCCGGCCACTTTGTAAACGGGTCGCAGGCCGGCCATCCACCGCGAGCGGCGGCAGCGAAAATCGTACCCGCCACTTCTCGAGTATGGCCGGTGTCACCCGCCGCCGTGAACAACTGGACACCCATGCCCTTCATGCGAAATGCGGTTCGCGCCGGTCGTTCACGCGCCACGACGCACGCCCGCCGTCCCCGCAGGCCCACGCTGCCCTGCGCCAAGCCCGTGCCTGTTTCGCGGAACACGCAGCCGGTCGGGCGCATGAGCCATCCGGCCTTCATGGCCAACGGGCGGCCGCTCGCCCGCAGGCTCGTCGAGGCCGGTTGCACGTCCGTGGTCTGCCGGCACACCGAGGGCTCCGCGCGTCCCCCCGTACCGCCGCGCCCCGCCCCTGTCCCCTGCGGTTGGGCTGGGCCCGCGATTCGCCGCGTGGGATCGAACCGCCTTGGGTTTGGCGGACGCCGCAACCGCCTGCGCTCGCGCGGCACCCCTTGGTCGGCCGGGTCGATCCCGTGCGCCCGTTCACCCTGCGCCCTTGGACGCAACGGGATCGGCGGTCACCCCGCGAAAACCGGGTGCGCCACGGCCGCCACCGGTGAGGACCGTTCCGCAAGGTATGTCGCGATGGCCTGCGCGGCCCGACGACCGTCGTATACCGCCTCGACCACCGTGGCCGGACCGCGGACACCGTCCCCGCCGGCGAAGACGCCGGGAATCGCCGTGCCGCCGCCGGCCTGGGTTTCGGCCTCGATCCAGCCCCCCTTGGCCAGGGCCTCCGGATGGCCCAACTGGTCACCGGCAACCGAGTAGCCGACGGCCTGGATCAGCGTGTCGCAGGGAAAGGCGAACGCACTGCCCTGAACCGGAACCGGACGTCGACGCCCGCTGGAGTCCGGCGCGCCCAGTTCCATACGCTGCAGGTTGGCCGCCGTCAGCCGTCCGGACTCGTCCTTCTGCAGCGAGATGGGGAGGACAAGGTAGTCGAAGGAGACGCCCTCCTCCATCGCATGGCTGATCTCGACCGACCGGGAGGGAGACTCCGCGCGGGTGCGCCGATAGACGATACGAACGTCGCGGGCCCCGAGGCGGAGCGCGGTACGCGCGGCGTCCATCGCGGTGTTGCCCGCGCCGACCACGAGTACGTGCTGTCCCACCTCGGGCGGGCGGACGGTGGCCTCCGTGCGCGCGAGCTTGGCCTGATGCAGGAATGCCTGCGCGCTCCAGACACCCTTGGCGTCCTCCCCCGGAATGCCGAGGGTTCGCGCCAGGCCCGCGCCGATCCCCACAAAGACCGCGTCATGGGCCTCCCGCAGGTCATCCAGGTCCACGTCCCGTCCGAGCGCCACGCCGAAGCGGAACTCGACCCCTGCCGACCGCAGCCGACCCAATTCCGCATCCACGACGCCGGCGGGGAGCACGAACTCGGGGATGCCGTCACTCAGCAGCCCTCCGCCCTGCTGCTGCGCCTCGTAAACCGTCACGTTGACACCCCGGCGCCGAAGGAAGTCGGCGCACGTCAGGCCGGCGGGGCCCGCCCCGACCACGGCCACGCTGCGGTCGGAGAGGGGGCGATCCACGGTGCCCATCCAGTCGGGCTGATCCTCCGCCCGAACCGCTCGGTAGGCGGTGACCGACTGGGTGTAGGGAAAGCTGGAAGGAAAGGCGGCGTGGGAAGCGACGGACTGGCGCACGCGCTCGCTGGCGGCTGCGACCGCCTCGGGATGGGAAAGCGCGTAGTCGGCGATGAACCGCTCGATCGCGCCGATGCGCACACCTTCCCCACGGGCGGTGAGCACGCAATGTCCTTCACACTGCGTTTCCCACGAGCACACCCGCCCGGTGCACGCCGGCAGGGAGTTCTGCAGGTAGTCCACCGCGGCGGCCTCGGCGTACCGCCCCTCCTGCACCAGGCCGATGAAGGACGGGATCGGATTATGGTTGGGGCAACCCTGGACGCACAACGGGTGGCCGCACTGTAGGCACCGGTCGGCCTCCGCCCGCACGGCATCCTCGTCAAAGCCCCGCAGGACCTCGTTCCAGCCCTGCGTACGCTCGTCGTAGGGTTGCAGCGGCATCGGCGTCATCGTCCACTGACTCGAGTCCAAGGTGCCACCTCCTCGTAGCCACCACGGGATGGTAGCGCTGGCGGACACGCGTCCAAAGGGTCGAACGAACCGATCCCCCTGTCTGTTTGGCGAGGCGTGGGTCGAAAAGCGTGGAACACCGTCCAGGTGCGCTTTCCCCGGCCCTCTTCACCTTCCCATCCGGGCGAGCACCAATCCGGCACCGAGCAGCACCCCGACGAGCAGGTGGAAACGCCCCAGGGCCGGTACGATACGCTCGAGCCGCTTCGGGCTGCCGGCCCTTTTGAGGATGGACCACCCGACCGGCAGCGCGAGGGCCGTCAGCAGCACCCCTGGCGGGAGCCAACCCAGGAGGGCCAGGGCCGAGCACCACACGAACACTGCGCCGACCAGCGCGGCCAGGAAGTACCGGGCTGCCCCCGGTCCCAGCAGCACCGCCAAGGTTTTCCGTCCCCCCGCGGCATCCCGAATCCGGTCCCGGAGGTTGTTGCCCAACAGGATCGCGCTGACCGAACAGGCCACCGGGATGGAGACGAGCAGCCCGAGCCAGGAGACGCTGCCGATGGCGGCGATCTCGGCGGCCATAACCTCCAGTGGCCCCATGAGCAACCCCACGGCCACCTCGCCCCACGGGGTGGCCGCGATCGGGAGGGGGCCTGCGCTGTAGAGGTAGCTCACGGCAATGCCGCCGAGGCCCAGGGCCAGTACGATCCACCCCCGGGCGTACGCCAACCCCAAGCCCCCCACGAACGCCAGCGCGTACATCAGGAGTGCGAGGCGGTGCACCGCACCCGGTCGCAGTTCCCCTGAGACGAGCACGCCCCCGATGCCCAGTGAGCCTGCGTCGTCGATCCCCCGCACGAAGTCGCAATACTCGTTGGCCATGTTCGTGGCGGACTGCAGCGCCAGCGCGACCAACAGCATCAGCAGGGCGAGGGGCCAGCAGACCGCCGCCCGGTTCCATCCGGCGAGCGTCCCCACCAAGACGGGGGAGATGGAGGCAAGTAGTGTTCCGGGCCGGGAAAGACGCCACATCTGCGCCAGCGTCATGACGGTTCCCTCCCGCCGCGCGTGCTGCCGCCTGGGCACCCCACACACCCTCGGCGCTGCGGACCGTCCGGGCCAAGGGCCATCCGGTCGCTGGCGGCCGCGGCCGTCGGCACCGTTTGGAGCAGCCAAGGGACCGGCTTGCCAGATGCAAGCGGTCCCAGTTCGCAAGCGGTCCTAGTTCGTTCTCTCACGAACTAGGACCGCTTGCATCTGGCGAAATGAACCAAACAGACGTCGAGCCATTCGACGGCGCGGGCGCACCCTTACCCCAGCCGAGTGATGGGGACGCAGGTCTGGGAGGTGGGTGCAAGATGGCGAAGGCTGGGGAGCCGGGACTCGGCACAGGTGGATCGCGGGGGGGGGTGTTTGCGGCCTATCACAAGGCAGTGGAGTCTCCGCTGTTCTTGGTGACGTTCGGCGTCGGCTGGGTCGCTCTACTGCTGGTGCTCAGCCCGCTGTTTGGGATCACCTGGGCACACCTGGGCGATATGCACTGGCGCACGCTGATGTACATGCACGGGATCTTCCTGCCCCTGGTCGCGATCCTCGCGGTCTTGGTCGGCGCGATCATGGAGGTCCCGGGTCACGTGCGGAATCTCCTCGCCTGGAGCATGATCCCGGCCGTGGTGCTGAACGGCCTCGGATCCATCTTCAACTTCCACCAACCTCCCCACGGCAGCGAGATCGCGCTCTGGGCGCAGGTGGTCGGATTCTTCGTGCTGGACGAGATCGCGATCGCGCTGATCGTCGGCTTGGCGATGCTCCCCAGAGCGCGCGGCAAGGGTTGGTTCGCGATGGGTGTTTCCTTCTGGGCCGTCCTGCTCAGCGTATGCTCCGCCTTTGCCGCGGCGGTCGTGGGGCATGTCGCCGGGGGGGGGATCTCCTGGGGGTCGGCCTTCTACAGCATTGTGCCGGGCTGGATCGCGGCCATCCACGGCATCGGCTTCAAACACATCCATGGCTACGTCGGCAACCTGGCGGTCGCCCACTCCCACGAGATGCTGCCCGCGGTGATGGGTGGGATCGTGGCGCTTGCCGCGGTCGCGTTCCGCTACCCGCAGCAGCACGGCGCGTTGCGCCGGCTGGTGGATCTGGGGCTCGCCGTCGTCTGCGTCGGTCAACTGCTCACCGCCTGGGTCTATCTGTACTCGGCGATTGCGAACTACAACATACCGATCCTCTTCGCCGCGGGCCCCGGCGGCGTGAACGGGCTGGCCATGGACGATGCCCTGACGGGGGTTGTCGCCCTGGGCAGCATCATCGTTCTGATCGGGCTTGCGGGAATGGGCTGGGATGGCCCAGCCGGGCGCCGCGTCGGGTCGTGGCTCGACCCGCTGCGCGGACCGCTGCTCTTTTCCTGGGTGGTCGCCGTCGCGAGTATCGCGGGTTTCGGCTACCCGATCGAGTTTCATGAGACCTACTACGGCGCCGGCACACCCGGCGTGCCCCCTGCCGGCGGGCCCGGGTGGCGACAGGACCTGGCCTTTACGCGCGCGCACCTCCTGCTCGGATTCTTCCTCATGCCCGTGCTCGCCACGGTTCTGCTCAGTCTCGTCTACTGGCGGGAACAGGGGAACCTCCAGGCGCAGCATCCGCTTCGCGTGACCTGGATCCCGTGGCTGGCGTACGGCGGCATGGCCCTGTGCCTTGTCGGGCAAGGGTTATGGGTGGCCACCGGCACTCAGTCCTGGCTGTATTTCCTCGGGTGGGGACTGACCGTGCTGGCGGTTGCGGCCGTGGCGCTGGCCCAGGCTCAGCTCTGGCGGCGGTCTCGGGCCGAGCGCGGTGCCAGCGCGTAGCGACCTTGGAACAAAGGTGGCGGCCGTTATGGCGCTCGCGGTGCGGAACACGGGGAAATTGGGCACCCAGCCCCTGACCAGCGCGCTTTGGGAAGTCACCAAACCGCGCGTGGTGCTGATGCTGACGCTCGAAGGCGTCGCCGGAGCCCTGCTCGCCGCGGGCAGGGCCTGGCAGGAACACCTTCCGGGTCTTGTGGTTGCGGCGGTGATCGTCTGGCTGGCCTCGGCGGGCGCTGAAGCGGTCACCAACGTTGTCGATCGCGACATCGACGCGCAAATGAGCCGTACCCGTACGCGGGTGTTGGCGGCGGGCCGTCTCCTGCCCGCCACCGCACTCGGCTGGGGGGGCCTGTTGATCCTGACCGCGCTGAGCATCGCGCTGCGCTCTGGCCTCTGGACCTTCGTCTGGGTCCTTGGCGGGCTTGTGGACAACATCGTGGTATACAGCTTGCTCGCCAAGCGTCGCACCCCTTGGAGCCCCGTCCTGGGGGCCTTCTCCGGGGGGGCGCCGGCCTTGATCGGCTACTGCGCCGTTGCGGGCAGGGTCGGTTGGCCCGGCTTCGATCTTGCGCTGCTCGTGATGCTTTGGACTCCGGTGCACGTCTGGTCGCTCGCCTGGCGCCATCGCGAGGACTACCGGCGGGCCGGAGTCCCGATGGTCCCGGTTGTCTGGAATGCCGCGCTGGCCGCCGCCTGCATCGGGGGGGCCACCGCACTGCTCCTGGCGGGATCCCTGTGGGCGTGTCTGGAGGTATCCGGGGCGCTCGGCCTTGCCGCCGCCTCGCTGATAGGCGCGGGGTTGGCCCTGACGGCACTGCGCCTGTGGCTTGGTCGGGATGCGCCCAGCGCCTGGACGCACTTCCACAGCGCAAACCTGTACCTGGTCGCGCTGATGGTGATCCTGGTCGCCGGCAGGATCGGGTGATCTCCGCGCGGGACGAATGGATCGCCCAGAGCCTCGTACCCGGTCCGGATCACATCGCAACCGGGTCGGTCGCCCGTCGCAGCGTCGGATGCCATGGTGCTACGTGGTCACGCGCAAGGGCTTCAGGGGGAAGGGACGAAGCATGTCGGGCTGGTGGTCGGTCTACCGCGAGCGTCGACGCACCGCTGAGGCGGCCCTGGCGCCGGTTGGCAATGGCTGGCGCATCTACATGCAGGGGATCGCGCAGGTCCCCGAGCACCTTCTGTTCTCTCTCTGTGATCGCGCAACCTCCCTGACCGATTTGCGTCTGTATCACCTGCATACCGTGGGGCCGGCCCCCCAGCTGGATCTCGCCCTCCGCGGCAGGCTGCGCGATGTCTCGCTTTTTGTGGGGCCCAACGTCCGTGACGCCGTCAACCAGGGGCTGGCGGACCACCTACCCGTCCACCTCTCCGAAGCGGAACTCCTCTTCCTGTCGGGACGTATTCCCCTGGACGCGGTCCTGGTGCAGGTGACCCCCCCGGACGCCCGCGGCCTTGTCAGCCTCGGCCTGTCGGTCGAGGCGGTTCGGGGAGCGATGACCGCCGCCCCCTATGTGGTGGCTCAGGTCAATGACCAGGTGCCGTGGACGAACGGGGACGCCCTGGTGCCGGTGGAAGCCATCGACGCCTTTGTCGAGCGGGAACAACCCCTGATGCGCGTCGGCCGGATCTCCAACCGCGATGACGGCACGATGGACGCATTGGGTCGAAACGTGGCCAGCCTGGTGGAGAACGGCGCGTGCCTGCAGCTCGGCATCGGGGCAGCACCCAATGCCGTCACCCCATTCCTTCGCGAGCACAGGGATCTCGGAATCCATACGGAGCTGTTGTCGGACGGCCTGATGGACCTGGTGGGGCGCGGGGTGGCGACCGGACGGGACAAAGCGTTGGACGCCAACGTCGCGGTCGCCAGCTTTATCGAGGGCTCGCGGCACCTGTATGGGGAGGTGGCAAACAACCCCCACATCCTCCTTCGCTCCCTGTCCTACACCAATGACCCCCACGTCATCAGCAGAAACGCCCGCGTGGTCTCGGTCAATGCCGCGCTTGAGGTAGACCTCGGCGGCCAGGTGGCCGCCGAATCCCTCGGGCCCATCCAGTACAGCGGGGTGGGGGGACAGGCGGACTTCGCGCGCGGGGCCAGCCTGTCGCTGATGGGCAAGGCCATCATCGCGCTGCCCTCGACGGCCAGGACGCCCGAGGGCGTTGTGTCACGCATCGTCGCGTCGCTACACCTGGGCGCCTCGGTGACGACCGACCGTTCGCGTGTGGACTACGTGGTGACCGAGTACGGGGTGGCGAGCCTGCGCGGCAAGACGCTCGCCGAGCGTGCCCGGGCGCTGATCGCCATTGCGCACCCGAGCTTCAGGGAGGAACTGGCGCGGGGGGCGATGACACCCGTCGGGTGAGTGAGGCTTGCGAATGGGCAGGAGCTGGAGGGGTGATCCCCTGATGGAAGCGGATGCCCCGCCGATCGTCGGGTATCGGCCGCTGCGCGCCGATGATCGCGACCGCCTCATCGCCTTTCACGAGACGCTCTCGCGGGAGGCGGTCTTCCGCCGATTTCATGCCCTTATACCGCACCTCAGCGTTGCGATGGCGGAAGCCCTCACGGCTTCGGGGGTTGGCGGGCGGTACGCCGTGGGAGCGGTCGTAGGCGACGGGGGCGGCGAGCGGATCGTCGGTGTTGCACGGGCGGAGCGCGGCGCCACGGGCGAGGAGATTGCAGTGGTCGTCACCGATCGGTGGCAGGGGCACGGCATCGCGCGTCGGCTCCTGGCGGAAGTCTGCGATGCCATGCGTCGCGACGGTTGGCTCCAGGCCTACGTAGACGTGCAGACGGACAACGAGGCCATGCTGCGCTTGACGCCGCCCGCTGCGCGCATCTGCACGCGGCCGCCGCAA
>DAHWHT010000094.1 GCA_027335515.1 Clostridia bacterium | reverse complement strand
ACACCGGTTTGTCAGGACGGACGAGACCGTTATCGTTGGATCGTTGGCGGGATGTCGGTTGCCTCGGAAGCGCGGGCTTCTGTAGAGCGACACGTGACATGGCCCGCGGGGTGGAGGCCTCAGTGGCGGATCGGCCCGCGTGGACGGCACTTCGGGCTTATCCAAGACGCAGCCGGCAACCGGCGCCGTGCGTCGCACGCGCCAGAAGATTTGGCCTCGGTCGCTTCGGGCGGCCGCGTCAGTCGGGCGCCTTCCGCTCCGTCTTAGTGCATAGGGGGAGGGAGGCACCGCGTGACCGGCGACGACCGGCTTCTGGTGTTGCGATCCCGAAACGGGGACGCCGAGGCGTTTGGCGCCCTCATCGCCGCCCGCCGCAGCCAACTCCTGGTCTTGGTTGCCGCTACGCTGGGGGGTTGGGACGAGGCCGAGGATGCCCTGCAGGAGGCCCTGTGGAAGGCGTTCACGAGCCTGCGCGCCTTGAGGCAGTTGGAGGCGTTCGACGCGTGGTTGCGGCGGGTCCTGATCAGCGTGGCCCGCGACCACCTGCGCGCCGCGGTGGGGCGGCTGCGCCGCGAAGGCGGTCCCGGGGGAAGCGCCCAGGACCTGGAGGACCTCCTGTCGGCGATGGGGCGTCCCGCGGCCGAGCCGGGGGCGATCCCGGCCGACCGCGAGACGTGTGCCGCCATCCTGGCGGCCATCGCCGCGCTCCCGCCCACCCAGCGTCGCGCGGGGCGGCTGGCCTGGGTCGCCGGGGTGGCGCCTGTGGATGTGGCGCGGCTTCTGGGCACCTCTCCGGACAGCGTCCACGCCGCCCTGCACCGCGCCAGGGGCCAGCTGCGGGCGGTGTTTTACGCTAAGGGCGACTGGGTGAGGGATGTGGAGGCGGTGCCGGAAGGAACCGTGCGGCTGGCGGGATATCCCGGGGTACGCCGCCTGGTGGAGGGGGTGCAGCGGGTCCAGCCCGACCTTCCTGTCACTGCGGTGGATCTTCACGCCGAGGCGGACCTGCGGATGCGTCGCTTCTGGGCGGAGGCCCCGGCCCTGGAAGCGGCCCCGCCATCGGAGGAGGCGTTGCCGCTCGACGGGCTGGCCGAGGCGGCGGGGCTGGACCTTGAGCCGTTCGGCCTGCGGCTGACCCGGTTTGCGGTGGGCGGAAGGCTGTATGCCCTCCCCCACCAGGACACACCCCACCTCTTCCTCTACAACGCAGACCTGCTGGCCCAGGTCGGGTTGCCGCTCCCCGCGTGCGACTGGACCTGGGACGACTTTTTCGGATACAGCCGGCGTCTGGCGGCGGCGGGGTTGCACGCGGTGAACATGTATAGCCCGAACGCGTGGGACGCGATGCTGGTCGCCGAACAGCTCGGCGCCACCCGCGATCGCCCGGAGCCGTTCGCCCGGGCGATTGGGTTCATCCGCGACTGGGAGCGGCAGGGGTGGGCCGCCCCCCATGAAGTTCCGGACTGGGCGTTTGGGCAGTGGTTGAACTGCCGTTGCGTCTTTTTCACCCTTCAGTACGGCCACGGTACCGACATCTTCGACTGGTCGCACCGGCGCTTCCGACCGTTTCGCTGGGGTGTGGTGCCGGTGCCTCGCTTCCGCCGCTCCGACCCGCCGGTCCGGTACTGGTTCCACGACGCCCTGCAGATCGCCGGCACGGCTCCGGACCCCACCCTGGCCTTCCGCGTGGCCCAGTCGATCCTGACCGAGGGCCCGGCGCCCCGGGTCGACAACCTGCCCGCCTACCGCACGCCGCGGATCATGGAGGCCTGGCAGGCACAGGACTTCCCGCTGGGCAGGGATTGCCTGCTGGAACTCGATGCCGCGACGGATCCCCTTTACGTGCCGGCCCACTTCTTCGCCGTGCCGGGTGCGGGAGAGGCCATCTCCGGGATGCTGGACGGATCTCTGTCCGCCCAGGAGGGCGTCGCTCGCATCCGGGTCGGCGTGGCGGCCCACCACGCCGGCGAGCGCGTTGTCTTCAACGACTGAAACCAGGCCCTGAAGGGGCGTTGCGCGTGGCTCAGGAGGTCTCCGGCGTCCCCGGCCTCCGCGACATCCGTCCCCTCAGGAGCGGCCTGCGCTTCCTGGTCGCACTCTGGCACGAACAGCCCTGGGCCACAGTGGCGCTGGCCATCGCGGTGGTGGTCCAGGGCGTGCTGCCCGCCGCGCGGCTCTGGGCCCTCGGGGGGCTGGTCAACGGGATTCAATCTGCCGTGCGGGGAGCCGGCCCCGCACCCGTCAGGGCCCTCGCCCTGCTGGCGTCGGCGATGGCGGCCACTGGCGTCGTCGGGCTCGCGGTCTCGGCGCTGGAGGAATACCTGCGCGACCGCACCATGCAAAGCCTGCAGCGGCGCATCCTGGAGAAGGCGGCCGCCGTGGAACTGACCTTCTTTGAGCGCGAGGACGCCCACAACCGCCTGCAGCGCGCCGTGGCGGCCACGGGCATGGAGCTCGCCACCTTCTACAGCACGGCCCTGCAACCGCTCCAGGCGGCCGTTACGGTGGTCGCCCTGGCCGCGACCCTGGCGACGGCGGCGTGGTGGCTCGGGCCCCTCATGGTCCTGGCCGGTCTCCCGGTGCTCTGGATGCGGCTGGTCCGCACAGCACACAGCTTCGGCTGGAAGCTCGATCAGAGCCCCATCGAGCGCCGCCGCGGGTACTTTCAACGCTTGCTCTTCCACCGTGAGTCGGCCAAGGAGGTCCGGGTGTTCGGGCTCGGCGGCCACCTCCTGGATCGGTGGCGGCAGCAGCAACTCGCCCTGCAAGACGGTGCGACCAGCCAGGCGGCGGCCGAGGCGCGCGTGTCGCTGGCCGCCGAGGCGCTTCTGATTCTGGCCCTGGGAGCCGCCACGCTCCTCCTGGCGTATGAGGTCTCCGGCGGGTCTCTCAGCATCGGGGCCTACGTGATGCTGGCCCAGGCGGCGACCGAGCTTCAGGGCGCGGTGGACCAGGTGCTCATCGGCCTGCGCGGCGCGTACCTCCGCGCCCTGACGGCGGACGACGTCTTCACCTTCCTGGACCGGCCACTCCCGCCTCCCCCCGCAGGGGGTCATCTTCCCTTCCCCGCCCTGCGTGAGGGGATCCGCTTCGAGGATATCTGGTTCCGCTACGGGGGGGAGGGGGAATGGGTTCTCAAGGGGGTCTCGTTCCACGTCCGGGCACACGAGACCATCGCCCTCGTCGGTCAGAACGGCGCGGGCAAGACGACCCTGATCCAGCTCCTGCTTGGGCTGTATCGGCCACAGCGCGGCACAATCCGCTTTGACGGCGTCCCCCTGGCGCAGATCGACGAGGCGGACCTGCGGCGGCACTGCAGCGCCGTCTTCCAGGACTTCGCCCGTTTCCAGCTTACCCTGCGCGAAAGCATCGGCGTCGGCAATGTCAGGCGGATCGACGATGGCGACGCGGTACAGCGGGCGGCGGGGCAGGCCGGTGCAGCCGGGATCGCGGCCGGTCTGCCGGACGGCTACGAGACGGTGCTGAGTCCCGCGTTCGGCGGGGTGGACTTGTCTGGGGGGCAGTGGCAGAAGGTGGCCCTGGCCCGCAGTCTGATGCGCGAGGCCGACGTCCTGGTCCTGGACGAGCCTACCGCGTCGCTCGATCCTCGGGCAGAGATGGCCGTCTTTGAGGAGTTCGCCGGCCTGGCACGCGGGCGCACCACGTTTCTTATCTCCCACCGCATCGGCACGGCCCGGCTCGCCGATCGCATCCTCGTACTGAAGGGCGGGCGCCTGGTGGAGGCCGGCCACCACGACGACCTGGTGCGGGCGGGCGGCGAGTATGCCGGACTCTTCGCCGCGCAGCGGCAGTGGTATGCCGCGGCCGGGGCTGGGGCGAGCAGCGATGAATGATGCGGCGCGCAGCCGCGCGGGGGCCAAGATTCACCGACTGCTGCGGCTGATGTGGGAGGCCTGGCGGGCCGTGCCGCTGCCGGCGGCGGCGCTGGCCCTGCGCACGATTCTGCTGGCCGCGACGGCCCCCGCCCTGCCTTGGGTGACCGGACAACTGGTCGACGCCATCGTCCGGGCCCGGGGCCCCCATGCCTTCGGCACCCTGGTCCCGTGGGTGCTGGCGATCGTGGCGATCCGGCTTCTGGCCAGTGCCCTGAGCCTGGTCGGCGGGTGGCTGGAGACCTTCGTACGCGAGGCCCAGTTGCGCCACGTCCTGGGCCGGGTGCTGGAGAAGGTCACGCGCGTGCCGCTGGAGCGCTATGAAGTGCCGGGCTTTCACGACAGCCTCTCGCGGACCGCCGGCGATTTTGCCGGCTACCAGATGCACGACCTCTTCTGGCGGTCCGTCTATCTCCTGCAGGGCCTGTTCGCCTTGATCGGGTTGGCCTGGGTGGCCGGTCACGGGGACGTCTGGACGCCGGTGTGCATCCTGGGTACGGGGCTGGCGACGATGTTCGTGCCCTGGCAGATCGGCGTGGAGTGGTACGCCCTGCAGCGAGCCATGAGTCCGGAGACCCGATTGCTCCAATACATGGCGCGGCTGCTCACCGAACGGGCCTCGGCCAAGGATGTCCGCCTCTTCGGGTTGGCCCCGTACCTTCTGGGGCGGTGGCAGTCCTACGCCGATGGGCTTCGGAGGCGCGTCTTGGCGCAGAACGATCGCAATCGAGTCAAGCTGGCGCTGATCGAGATGCTCCCGGTGATGGGATTCGGTCTCGGGGTAGTGCTGGCACTGCTTCGGGCTCGCGCGGGCCTCATCAGCGTCGGCATGACGGTGGCTACTATCTATGCAGCACTGAGCCTGCAGGAGCAGTGGCAGGGGGTCAGCGGGCGCTTCTCGGAAGTCTGGGGCTGGTATCTGCGGGCCGTCGGCGATCTGACGAACTTCCTCGATGAACCCGAGACCCCGCACCCCGGGGGGCGCCCGCATCCCGGGGCGCAGGTCGTCGAGGTTCAGGACGTGGCCTTCCGCTATCCGTCGGCCGACGAACCGGCCCTGGAGGGCATCTCGTTTCGTTTGGCGCCCGGGGAGAAGGTCGCGCTGGTCGGGGAGAACGGAGCCGGAAAGTCTACCTTGGTCCACCTGCTGCTCGGGATGTATCGTCCCACCGCCGGGACGATCCTGTACGGGGGACGGGACGTCTCCGATCTTGACCCCAACGCCCTGTGGGAGCGCACGGGCGCCGTCTTTCAGGACTACACCCGATACCACCTCACCGTGCGGGACAACGTGGGCTACGGGCACGTGGGCCGCCTCGGGGACGACGGCGCCATCGCCCTGGCGGCCGCCGCCGGGGGCGCGGCGGATTTCGTGGACGAGTTCCCCGACCGCTATGAGACCATCCTGGGCCCGACGTTCGGCGGCCGCGACCTCTCCGCGGGTCAATGGCAGCGGCTGGCGACATCGCGGGGCCTGATGCGGGCGACGGATCTCCTGGTGCTGGACGAACCGACGGCCGCCCTCGATCCCAGGGCGGAGGCGGAGGTGTATCGGCGGTTTGCCGATCAGGCCGCCGGGCGCACGGCCATCCTGATCTCGCATCGGATGGGCTTTGCGCGCCTTGCCGACCGCATCCTGGTGCTCAAGGACGGCCACCTGGTCGAGCAGGGCACGCACGAGGAGTTGATGCGGTTGGGTGGGGAGTACCAGCATCTGTTCGCCACCCAGGCCCGTTGGTACGCGTAGTCGCGTGGCCGCGCCGCGTAGCGGTGGAACCGGCGCTGCGAACGGCAACATCAGAGAGCAGCCGGCCTGGCGGTCGACATCCGGGGCGGAAGAGGACAGCCCGGAAAGCGTCACCGGGGCGGTTCCGGCCGAGCCAGCGCATCGCATAGTGACGCCAAGGGGCCGCTGCTCGGCGTCGACTCGCATCCCGGGTAAGGCATCTTCGAGACGGAC
>DAHWHT010000084.1 GCA_027335515.1 Clostridia bacterium | reverse complement strand
CACGCCCGTCTCGCGCTCCGCGAGGGAACCGGCACCGTGCGTCCGCACGCGACCGAGCGTGAGGCCGACGGGATGCAGACGGACCTGACGCTGGACACCTCACAGGAGGAAGGACAGCTTGCCCGCCGCCTGCGGCTGCTGGTGGCCCGCGCCGCCCTCCTGACTGTCGCAGGTTGCCGCGCAACCACCTGTGCACCAGCGGCGTCACCGTGAGCCGGTACGGATCGCCCTTGACATCCGCAAATTCCATTGACGCATCATGATGTCGTGTGGTAACGGAGGTGGGCCAGTGCAGTCCCAGGCCCGCACTCCCGCAGAGCAGAACGATGCGGCCGAACTGCAGGCGAAGTTCTTCCACGGATTGGCGCACCCCGTGCGGTTGCGCATCGTCGTCCAACTGCTGGACGGCGAGAAGAAGGTCGGGGGGCCTGATGCGGCTCTTGGGCCTGAAGCAGGCGCACGTCTCCAACCACCTGGCCTGCCTACGGTGGTGCGGGTTCGTGACCGCGCGCCAGGAGGGCCGCAACATCTACTACACCGTCACCGACCCGCGCGTGCGGGAGATCCTCCGCCTGGGCCAGGCGGTCGTCGCGGACAACGCCGCGCGCATCGCGGCCTGCACGCGGATGTAGGGAGGGCTGGGTGGATGGATCAAGCCGGCCGGGACCAGAGCACGACGACGGTTCTGCCGCATGGGGACTCCTGATCGCGATTCCGCTGATGCTGCTCTGCTGCGGCGGACCACTGCGGGTGGGACTCCTGGGGGCGGGCGCTCTGGCCGCCTTCTGGGCCCGGGGGTACGGCTACCTGGCTCTGGCGCCTTTGGTCCTGGCCGCCGTGGCGGTAGCGCTCTGGCGCTGGCGCCGGGCTCGGGCCGCGGCCTGCTGCCCCCCGATGGCCGAAGTGCGCCGCGCTGCCGCAACAGCGGGAGCCCCTGCAGCGGAGTCCGCCTTGGTCGGCCGACCCGCACAGAAACCGTGAGCATACCGATGGCTGTGCCGGCCGGATGCCGGTTCCGGGTTGTTTCGGGCCCAGGGCTGCGGAGAAAGGATGATGGTCCGATGGCGGAGGTCCGGCGGCTGCGGCTCCGGATCCAGGGGATGAGTTGCGCGGGGTCGTCCGTGCGCCGGAAGGGATCGGTGCCACGGAGGTCTCCGCGAATTACCGTCGCGGCGAGGCCCGCTTCGCGCTTCCCGGCGGGGTCGCGGAGAGCACGATCACTGCTGCGGTGCGGAGGGTGGGATACCGTGTGGTGGGCGTGGAGGAGGCGGAGCCCGTCGCCGACGGCGGCAGCTGCCGCGGTTGACGGAATCGCCGGCCTGGGCCGAGTCGCCGAGTGGACGAAAGGTCGGGTGAACGCGCGATGACCCAACGGCTGCGGATGCGCATCGCGGGCATGACGTGCACCGATTGCGAGCACCACGTAACTGCCGCCCTGGAGGGCGCCGGCGCCACGGATGTCCAGGCGAGCTTCCACCGGGGCGAAGCCCTCCTCACCGCATCCGAGGGCAGCGAGACGGACGCCCTGAAGGCGGCCGTGGCGGCTGCGGGGTACCGGCTGCTGGCGGTGGAACCGATCGAGGACACCGGCCAACAGCACGGCCGGCCCACAGAACACCGCAGGAACCGGCGGGGCGCCTTCGACCTGGCCATCATCGGTTCCGGGGGTGCCGCCTTCTCCGCCGCCATCCGCGCGCGCGACGCCGGCGCCAACGTCGTGATGATCGAGCGCGGCACCATCGGCGGCACCTGCGTCAACATCGGCTGCGTGCCCTCCAAAACCCTGCTGCGCGCCGGAGAGATCCACCACCTCGCCGGGCACCACCCGTTCGCCGGCCTCGCCACCGAGGCCGGGCCCGTGCAGATGGGCCGACTGACGGCGCAGAAGGACGAACTGGTCGGTGAACTCCGGCGGCACAAGTATGAGGACCTCGTGGCGGACTATGGCTGGGAACTCGTCCGGGGCGAGGCCGCCTTCGTGGATGCCCGCACGCTGCAGGTCGGCGACCGGCAGATCCAGGCCAAGGCCTTCCTGATCGCCACCGGGGCCCGCCCCGCCGTGCCCGACATCCCGGGGCTGGCCAAGGCCGGGTACCTGACCAGCACCACGGCCCTTGAACTGGACCACGTGCCCGAGAGCGTGGCCGTGATCGGCTCCGGCTATATCGCCCTCGAACTGGGCCAACTGCTGCGCCGGCTGGGGGCGAAGGTCACGCTGATGCAGCGCAGCGCAAAGCTGCTCAAGGCCTATGACCCCGAGATCGGCGAGGCCATGGCCGGGGTGTTGGCCAACGAGGGGATCGAACTGCTCACCGGCGTGCGCTACGTCCGCATGGACGGCGGCCCGGGCGGCCGCCGCGTGCACCTGGAGGTGGCGGGCAGCGAACGCGTGGTGAAGGCCGCCGAAATCATCGTGGCGACGGGACGCCAGCCCAACACCGAGGCGCTGCGCCTGGAGCGCGCCGGGGTCCGGGTGGGCTCGGGCGGCGAGGTGCCGGTGGATGCGGAACTGCGCACCAACGTCCCGCACATCCTTGCCGCAGGGGACGTGACGGCAGGCCCGCAGTTCGTCTACGTCGCCGCCTACGAGGGCGGTCTCGCCGCGGACAACGCCTTGGGGGCACATCGGCAGGTCGACCTGCGCGTCGTGCCGGCCGTCACCTTCACCTCCCCGGCGATCGCCACGGTCGGGCTGACGGAGGCTGCGGCCCGGCAGGCCGGGCACAACGTCAAGACCTCCGTGCTGCCGCTCTCTGCCGTGGCACGCGCGCTGGTCAACCAGGACACCCGCGGTGTGTTCAAACTGGTGGCCGACGCGAACAGCGACCAGGTTCTCGGGGCGCACCTGGTGGCCGAGAACGCCGGGGACGCCATCTACGCGGCCACGCTGGCCGTCAAGTTCCACCTCACCGTGGCGGACCTGGTGGAGACCATGGCCCCGTACCTGACGATGGCCGAGGGCATCAAGCTCGCCGCCCAGACCTTCGGGCGGGATGTGAACAAGCTCTCCTGCTGTGCGGGGTAAAGGGCCGAACCCGGTGTGGTGGGCTTCACTTGGGGCCTTGAATGGGTCCGCCCGGCGGGGGAAACGGGCTCAGAACGGGGCGCCTCGTCGAGGACGCCGGGCTCTCGTCGACGCGCGGCGGGATTCCGCCGTCGCGAACCCCAGGTCAAGAGCAGAACGTACCCGACGGACCCGGCGGAGGAACGGAGAACGACCGGGAGCATTGGGTCGGGGTCCCTCCGGAGCCGTAAAGTCGAGATCCAGGGCGGCGCTGAGTTCGCGCAACAATCTGACCGTCTGGGCGTCTGGGTATGCACTTGACTCAACTTGCCGCAAGATGTAGTGGTCTTCGGCTTCCAGAGACCGGATTCGGCTCGTCGTCTGTAAGACTATGTGCCACAAGTGTTACCGTGCGGCATCCATCCAAGCCCGGTTCCCGGCAAGGGCTGCGAGCCCGACACGTCGGGCCGGGCATCAGACAACGCCTCACGCGCGGTCCTACCCTCCGGCATTTCGATAACGTCGAAGTCCGAGACGAAGCAAAGCGACGGTCGGCCTTACCGTTCGGCGTTTGCCGCTCGCTCCACGCATATGGTGCGGTCGTATGTGGAGGCATCGCCTGCGGGAAGGGCTGGTGAAGGTGTTTCGACAGCATCTCCGCCGTTCCTCGAACCGAGTGGTAGTGGTTAGGCTCTGGCTCCGGTGTCACGCGACACGTTCTGCCGTCGGCACGCCGGTGGTCCTCACGCTCTTTCCGTTACGCGACTTGGAACGTGCCGTACATCCCCTGCTGGGCGTGCCCCGGCACAGGGCACAGGTACGTGTACTGTCCGGGAGCCGTGGCCCGAAACGTGATGGTCTCCTCGGGCATGCCCGCCGCGTTGGGATCGCCGAGCGGCCGCGCGAAAGCGCCCGCGAACGCTTCCCTTGCGCCCATCATGGCCATGTACCGAAACGGCGGCCGCGCGGGCGTAAGCAGCCACCCGTGCGCCTCGTCGGGGTCCGCGTTGATGAAGCGGACCGTCACGATGGACCCCGCCGGAACGACGATGGTGGGGTCGGCGAGCCCGGCGATCTGGAACGTCATGTCGCGTCCGGTCGGCGGGCTGCCGAGGACGGCGAGTTGCACCGTCTTGGTGCTGAACACGACCCGATTGCCGGCCCGGTCCACCGAAGCCCCGGCGGGCGCGGCGGCCCCCAGCGCGTCGGCTTGGGCTGCGGGGATGCGGGGGCCCGGCGCGTTCGCCATCGCCAATCCCATGGCCTTACCCGGATCGGAGCCCATCATCCCACCGCGCATCATACCGAAACCCATGCCGGGCGTCGCTGCCACCATGCCGCGCCACCCGCCGCCGAACATCGGGCCGACCTGCGCACCCCACCAGATCAACCCCGCGATGCCGACAACGAGGAATCCACCACCGATCCCGAACACCGCCCGCCGTGTCATGGCTGCCGCCCCCGGCCTTCCATGTCCTCCCGCATCTTCAGGTACTGCTCCCGGTCGATTT
>DAHWHT010000082.1 GCA_027335515.1 Clostridia bacterium | reverse complement strand
CAGCGCGGGTCCCGGCGGCACCGCCTGCCGCGCCGCATCCGCCAGTGCCGCAATCTCGTCCGGCTCCAAGAACATGCCACCAGCGTCGGTTCGCCACATGCCGCCAGCGTAGCGTTCACCGCGCGCGAAATCCGTCGAACGTCGTCCGCCGGCCCAGGGCTCCGCCCAGACCGCCGGCAGGACGCCAGCGCCGCCCCGGCGAACCGCGCCACCAGAGCAACCCGCCCAAGGGGGAACCGCCTTGGACCCCGAACTCAGAGCCTACTTGGATGCGATGCGTACAGAGGCTGCCGTCCGTGACGCACAGACGCGGCAGCAGATGGACGCCCGATTCGCAGAGGCCGCCGCCCGTGACGCGGAGACGCACAAGACGATGGACGGCATGCGCGCGGAGATGGATTCCCGCTTTGCAGAGGCCCGACAGCAGATGGAATCCAAGATCAACGAGGTGCGCCGGCAGGCCGGCGCGGACCGCGACGCCATCATCGCCGAGATCAAGGCCCTGCCCGAAGCGTTCTCCACTCACCAGCGCGCCGAGGCAGACCGCCTGGACGCCGCCCGCGAGGAAGACATGCTCAATCACCACGTCCTACCCCTGGATGCCAGCGCCGCCAACCACGAAAAGCGCATCGCCGCCGTGGAGAAGAAGGTGCGGCGGTAGCGCCGCCCACCGGACGGGCAGGAGCCGCGGCGGCACAAAGGGGAGAGTCGTGCCCGTGACCTTGCACCCGCCGGCGCACCTGGCCGCGCCGCGACCGGCGCCGGTGGCCGTCCACGCCATCTTGATGCAGGAAGTGGACGCGCCGGGGGATCAGGAACCCGTGCGCTGGCTCCTGCTCGCCACGTTTCCCATCGCTACGGCGGACCAGGCGGCGACGTGTCTGCGTTGGTACACCTACCGCTGGTTATGCCGAGTATGTAAGCCGCAATCGGCGACGATGGGCCGGAGCCTAACGCCGCGACCGCGGGATCTATGGGGTGGTGCTGTATAGCCGCGTAGGGGTCATGCGCGCCCCGGCGACGCGCGCATGTTCGGGTCATGTGTGCTTGTCCGGGAACTGAAGTTCTGATAGCATCTCGGCCGAGAAGGCTGGGATGCAGCGAATGCCCCGGAGCACGTATCGGGTGGCTCCCAATGCGTCGTCAACCAAAGGCACATTCCCCATCTTGGTGCTCGATCGCGAGCGCAGGCTCCACGTGCCGCTGACCCTGTTTGCCAAGGAGGCCCCCAGCCAGGTCGACGACCGGACCGCCCGCAAATACCTCGCTTCGATCCTGCCCTTCTTCGAGGTTCTCGACCGAGAGCATGAGCAGGGCGCGGCACGCACATGGGACGTTGAACCCCACGAGGTCCGGATCGCCGTCGTCGACTACCTGAACCGCCACTACGCCTGCAAGGTCCGCCAGCACCGCCTTGGCTTCCAATTGGTTTCGCCGACGGCAGGGACGCGCAGCACCGTGCACGTGTTGCTTGCCGGCCTGAGGTTGTATTACCACATCGCCTGCAGCCGCGAGCTCTACTCGTTTCCGAACCCCTTGCAGGACCACACCGCCTTGGCGTCCGCCGCAGCGGAGGCGCGAGGGGAGGGTCCGGACGGGCCGCTGCGGATGCCAGAGATCAGCGGCGTGGTTGCACCGCGCGCGAGAGTCCGCCTCACCGACAGCTACTTCCGCCTGCAGGGCGGGGAGTGGAGGCCGCAGATCATCGATGACCCCACGCTGCCGGCACAGGTGTTCGCCGGTGGGCGGAGCCTGAAAGGCTGGGGCCTGCGCGAGGACTGCATCACCCACATCCTGTTCGAGTCCGGGGCGCGGGTCTCGGAGGTTCTGGGGCTGACCCTGGGGGACTGGGCGCGGCGGAATCTGCTGCAGGAGGCAACCTGCTTTTCGAAAGGCAGCCATGGTCGGCGCGTGAAGTTTCTCCGCTTCGCGGCGACTACGGCCAAACTGGTGCGGCGGTACGTCGACACCGACCGGAGGCGTCTGGATGCGCGCGGTTACGGGGTGGCGGAGCATCTGCGCGCCGCGGAGGCTGGCGACGAGGATCTCCTGGACGTGCCCTTCTTCCTCAGCACCCGCCGGCGCCGGCTCAGCCCCCAGACCTATCGGCAGCACTATTGGAATCCGGCCTGCGCCGCGGCGGGCATCGACGCCGATGTGCACCAGGCGCGGCACTGGTACGTGACCATGGCCATCCGGGAGATCTACGAGACAGCCCGCGGCGCCGCCCAACTGCAGCGGCGCAAGCGTGAACTCATCGAGTACATGGGCTGGCGCTCCGGCGAACAGATCCTTGCTGGAGAACTCGGCCCGGAAAAGGTCGAGGGAGTACTCGCGCAAACCCTGTGCCCGTTGGGACGCGGCGGGGCGGGGCCGTCATCGTCCACAATGCACCCCCCAGGGAGCGCGTAGGCAGCCGCAAGGAGGTCCTTTCGGCGCACCTACCGCCGCGCCAGGATGGCATCCGCCGCAGCCTGCGCGTCGGGTGCCAGCACCACGGCCTGGAGCCACGCACGCAGCACTTCCAAGCGATCCGCGGTTTCCACCGCCCGCCGCACCGCGTCGGGAACGGTCTGGAAGCGCAGGGTGAACACTTCCAAGACCGCTTCGCGCCGGTCGGTGATCTCGCCCTCGTGTCGGCCCCGCGCCTCTCCTTGCGCCCGCAGGTCCTCGAAAAGCTCTTCTCCCACTGGCATGCGTCCCAACACCTCCAACAGGAAGGGTCGCTCCTCGGGCTTCAGTGCGCTGTACGCCAACGCGCCCATCGCCGATACCACGCCACGTTCCAGGTTGGGCGGCAGGCCCGCCGCCAGCGGCGCCGCCGCTTCGACCACGTTCCACGTCGCCTGCCCGTGGTGCATG
>DAHWHT010000078.1 GCA_027335515.1 Clostridia bacterium | reverse complement strand
CCCCCGCGGTCCGCGCAGGGTCTTGTGGGTCGTGGTCATGACCACGTCGGCGTGCGGCAACGGACTCGGATGGACCCCCGCCACCACCAGCCCGGCGATGTGCGAGATGTCTGCCAGGAAATAGGCGCCCACCTCGCGGGCAATCTCGGCAAACGCCGCGAAGTCGAACTGACGCGGATAGGCCGTGGCGCCGGCGACGATGATCTGCGGGCGCTCGCGCCGGGCCAGCTCGGCCACGGCGTCGTAATCGATCCGCTGTGTTTCACGGTCCACCCCATACTGGACCGAGCGCCAGAAGGTCCCGGTGGCGCTGACGTTCCAGCCGTGGGTCAGGTGGCCGCCGTGCGGCAGCGCCATGCCCATGATGGTGTCGCCTGGCTTGAGCAGTGCCAGGTAGACCGCAAGGTTCGCCGGCGAACCGGAGTATGGCTGAACGTTGGCGTGTTCCGCGCCAAAGAGCTCCTTGGCGCGCTCGACCACGAGCGTCTCCACACGATCAATGTATCGCTGACCCTCATAATAGCGTCGACCAGGGTAGCCTTCCGAATACTTGTTGGTCAGCACCGTGCCGCTGGCTTCGAGCACCGCCTTGGACACGTAATTCTCCGACGGGATCAGCCGCAAAGAGTCGCGCTGGTAACGCTCCTCCCGCCGGACCAGTTCGTAAAGCTCCGGGTCGGCCCGCTCGAACTCCTGCACCTGGACGCTCCACCCTTCGCGCCTTACCGCGCGCCCGAGCGTTCGTTTCCACCCCGGGCGCTTCCTGCCACGGAGCCTGGAACACAGGGTGTCCTTCCACCGGATTCCCCGGCCGGCTCCCGGTTCAACCCGGACGCGGCCGCCGTTCCGATCGGCGCGGGGGCATCAGCGGCGGACGGGAAAATGGCGCCCCACCATGGTCCGCAGGTAGTCGAGGGATCGCCGCATCTCCTCGACACCGTTCATGCCGTCCTCCAGCGAGATCCATCCGTCAAACCCCGCGGCGGCCAGCTGGGTGAAGATCGCGTCGTAATCGTTCATCCCACAGCCGACCTCCCCGTGGCGCAGAATCGACGCATACCCGACGCTGTCTTCGATACTGCGCAATTCCTCCAGGGAATGACCGGGGAGGATATAGCGGTCGCTGGCGTGCATGCTGACCACCCGGTGGCTGACCGCGCGCAGCACCTCCAGCGGATCGTCGCCGGCCAGGATGGCATTGCTCGGGTCGTAGTTGACGCCAAACCACGGCGAATCGATGGACAGGGCCAACCGCGCGAAGGCATCCAGGCGCTGCGCCAGTTCCGGATACTGCCAGTAGTTGTCCTTGTAGTGGTTTTCGATCGCCAGCACGACGCCGCGGCGCTCGGCGTGCTCAAGGCAGGCCTGGATCCCATCGCGTGCCCACTGCAGCCCCTGCTCCAGCGGCACATCCGGCCGGCGCTGGCCGGACAGGACGCGGCAGGTCCGCGGCGCCGGGGCCTCAAACGACGCGAGCAGGTCGACGGCGCGGCAAACCCCCGCGACCTCCGCCGCGCGGCCGGCGGCATCCGGCCTCGTGAAATCTGGAGAATAGCAGTACATCGGGACAAGCAGGCCATGGTGCTCAAGACGGGAACGCACCTTGGCCAGATAGTCCGGCTCCAGGCTGGCGAAAAACCCCGGGTAGAGCTCGAGCCCCTCCACGCCCAACGTCGATGCGATGTCGATCCACTCGAACAGGGACATGCTGCGCTCGACGCAAAGCCGGTCCATGTAACACTTGGGGAACGCTGCCAGGCGCGGTATGACGCATCCCTCCCGCTGGGTCGAACGATGCGGGACCTTCGCACCGCCCGGCCCCGGTCCTGTCGGTCACCCGGACAGGAATCCGGCATGGGCGGCCGAATCGGCGCAGGGCGGTCGCGCGTCGGGTCATGGGGATGGGGTGGTGTGCGCGCCCTTGCCCTTGGCCCGATGCGACGCCTGATCGCGATGACGAAAGCGATGCTCCTGGCGGCGGCGCCGCTTTCGGCCTGCGGCCGCACCGCACTCCGGCCACAGAGCCACCCGCTGTGGGCGGTCCAACGGAACTGGACCGGCCACGGATCTACGTGGCGGCCATTGCGTCACAAGTCGGTTGGATGTGGGTCGGTAAGGTGGGAACGGGGATCCCTCTGCGTCAAGATAGTGTAGACAAGGCGGGGCGAGCCGCCCTGGCGCCGGAGTTCCTGTCCCCGGCGGGACGGGCTCACTTCGTCGCGTTGGCCGCTGCCCACGCCGCCAGCGTGTCGGTGGCCCACCGTTGCACCGATCGTCCGCCCCTGTTTCTTGCCGGTCGTGCATTGCGCCCGTAGAGGACAGTCGGCACAGGTCTTGGCCTGAAACCGAAACCCAGCCAACAGCCCCTCCCGCGTAAAGCGGAGAAGCCGGGCTCGCGGACGGCGCCACCGCGGGGTTCGCCCTCCCAGACCCTACCCGAGTACGCCCTCCAGAGTGGCGCGGTGCCTCAACATCCACCCGGCAGCCCGCGCACGCCAGGCCAGGCCCCACAAGAGACCCGCGCTTTCGGGTGTAACGTCGGCGTCGATGGCCTCTTGCGCCGTCTCTCGGACCGCCACCTCCAGGATGCGGTCGAAGAGTTGGCGCCGCTGCTCGGCCGAGGCACCGTAGGCGTCGGCGAGGAGGCGCACCTGCCGGATCCGAGTGGCGGGCGAGGGCAGGTCTTGCATGCGTCCCACATCGTCGTCGTGCAGTTGCGCAAAGAGCCAACAGACGCGGGCCAGTTCCGAGAGCGGGTCGAGCGGGCCGGCGTATTCCCAGTCGACGAGCGCCAGGGGCATGCCGGTCTTCGTGATCATGTTCCAGGGCGCGATGTCGCCATGGCTGTACACAGGCGCCGCGCCACCGATGTCGCGAAGGAACCACGACCTCCACGCGCTTCCAGGCGGCGGCGCGAAGGTGGCCGTGGCGTCGTGGAGGCGGCGCAGCATGCGGCCCACCTCGACGATGGCGGGATCGGACCAGGCCTGCGGATGGACGAATTGGCCCTCGAGGAATGTCACCATCTCGCGGCCGTCGGCGGACAGGCCGGGCTCGACCACGCGTGGCGCCTCGGTGAAGCCGACGGACTCCAAGTGGCGAAGCAGGGCCAGGACCGCCGGCGACCACGGACCCGAGGGACGCAGTACGACATCCCCACTTCGGGATACGGACTTGTCGGTGGACAGCACGATCTCGCCGTCAACCTCCGCTCTTGGCCGCCTCATCGGCATCACATGGAGCCCCCCCCTTCGCCAGGTACATCGGGTTCACCAAGGGGCTCCTCCAGTCCGCGCTCTCGGCCTGCCCCGCCAATTTGGCCCGCTTCAACACGCCGATCCTCCGTGGAAAAGTGTTTCCACCCGCCCCGCGTGACGCAGGAGGCTTCCCACAGGACTGTGGCCGGGGTGGCGCCCACCGGCCTGGTTGGGCGTGCCTGCTAACGCATCCGCACCTCTCTACGCAACGCTCAGACCTGCTCGCTCCGAGGCAGGCATGCCCGTGGACTCACTTCTCGAACACGCGTAACTCTATGCCTTCGCTGACAGCGGTCCATGGTACGGCAGCGAAGTCCGGACCATACGAGGCCGCGAACTCGGTGATCACCTGGGCGAAGACCTGGGCGTGCAGGTCGTCCGGGACGCCCTGCTGCCGGGAGAAACCCTTGCCTCCCATCCGACGGAGGAACTGCTCCATCGTCCCGGTGCGGCATTCCGGGCAGGAGATCATGACGCGGGTGCTGTGGGAAAACGTGTCCTCACAGGCGGTGAACTGGTCAAAGCCCCAACTGAAATGGGTCGACTGGACTCCCCGCTCGTTCACAAGTTGCCAGTATCGCCTGTGGAACTCGCCCTCGCGGCGACTGCACTCCCGGTTCGCGTCCAGCAACTCCCGCGACTGCTGGGCGGAGGCGCCGGGCGAGTTGTCCCGCAGGATCAGCCGCCCGCCGGGCCTGAGGATGCGGTGGATCTCCATGATGACCCGGCCAGGGTCGGAGATCAGGTGCAGGATGCTGTTGGCAACGACGCCGTCGACGCTGGCGTCGTCTAGCGGCACGGCCAGCGCGTTCATCCGACAGGGGACCACGCGGTCGGCGGGTACGTGGTTTGCGGCGGCTTTGCGGATCAGGATCTTGAGCATCTCCTGAGAGATGTCACCGCCTATGACCGTGCAACCGTGGAGCGCCGCAGGTACGCCAAAGGAGCCTCCGCCGCAGCCGAGGTCCAGCAACACGCCGGTGCCGATGAGTTCGGCCACT
>DAHWHT010000077.1 GCA_027335515.1 Clostridia bacterium | reverse complement strand
CGAGGTCCTGACCCAGCTTGTGTCCGTAGCTATCCAGAGCGCCCGCCTCAGCCCATCCCCGCGCCTCGGTTCCGTCTGGTACGTCACCGACCTCGTCGACCAACTGATAGCCGCAGGCCCGAAGCGCGCCCCTGAGACCATCCGCCGCAACGGGCTTCTTCGTAACGCGGAAGATGGGCGCGAAGTCCTCCGGCAGCTTCTCCCCGATCACTTCCGAGGCGACCGGCGTAACTGCGGGCTTCGCCGTCGCGGTCACGGTGGGCAGGGCGGCCCACTGGTGCGCGAGCTGGACGCGATACCCTTTGCGTTCCAGACGCTCGGCGAGTCTGCGCCCGACGTCATACCGCAGGCCATCCGTAAAGAGCAGGCAGTTGCCAGGCTCCGCCGCGGGCGCAGGGAACGTGTCCTGGCGGTTCAGCGGATGAGCCTCGGCGACACGCTGCAGGGCGCGGGCCGACTCGTCCAGCCACGGCCCGAGAAGAGCGCGTACTGCCTCGCGGGCAAGGGCCTCGTCCGCGGCGGTCGTCAAGGCGACGGCCTCCCAGGAGGCGGCATCGGCCTCCCATGCGCCCTTGACGTAGCCCTCCGAGATCTCGAACGGCGTGCCGCCGCCCAACGGCGACTGCGCCGTTTGGGCAAGGCGGGCCAGCGGAGCCAATAGCGTGGCCATCGGAGAGAGCCGGAGTCGTGGCCAGACCCACGACCGGCGCGGGCCGTGCTCGCGTTCCAGATCCAATACCCTGGTGCACGCCTGAGCGTGGGGGAGCGTCTTGAGCTCGGCGAGGGCCGCCCGCACCTCGGCCTCCTTCGCCTCGTTGATCTTGGGCCAGCGAGATGGTTCAAGGAGCAGTTCGTTGGGCTGCGCACGCCGTAGCAACTCGACCATGGCCGGATGGGCGGTGGGCGCTTCGGCGAAGCGTTGCCAGGCTTCATGCCACGGGCCCTGGTCCGAACGCCCGAGCAACTCACCGGCCTTGAGCGCGCCGTCAACCGCTGGATCGACACCGAACCGCTGCCGCGCTTGGCTGCGGAACGCCTCCCACCGCTGGGGGCCCATCCGCTCCCGCGTCGCCGACGGCTCACTCATCCATTGGAGCAGATCACGCACCGGGTCGGGCGCGAGCAGTTGGTCGAAGTCGTCGGCGTCCAGCCGCCGGCCCCTGAGTGGGGCCACCGGCGTCGTTCCAACTTCCGCCAGCGCGCGCAGCAGGGCCGTACGGGTCGCCTGATCGCGCCCCACATCTAAGCCGAGCCCGTCCGGGGAGGCCAGAAACGCCGTCACACTCCATTCGTGGCCGCCACGGTGGAGCCACGCGGTACCGCGGTACAGCAGTTCCACCAGCGGTTGGAGGGAGGAGGGACAGTCGTCCCCGGCGCGCAGCGACTGTCGGGCCACGCCCGGCAGATACACCACAGGAATCCGATCAGGCGGAACCACGCCTTCACCGAGTGCCCGGTCCACCATACAGCGCAGCCAAATGGCGGGGCCAGTCCGTGCCCCGGGTTCGTATGATCCCAGGGCGACCAACTCCGGGAGGTGCCGGAGGAGGGCCGGCTTCAACAACAGCCACTGTTCGTCGGGATCCGGCCATAGGATCGCCGCCGGCCGGGTCACACCGTCCGGGCTGGCCCCACAGGCACGTATGGCCGTAGAGACGGAGTCCAAGAGAGTGGTCGCGTCCGTGGCCGCGTTCACGACGAGCGCCCCTCTACCGCGGCATCGCGTGCCGCTTGGCGCGTTGCGTTGGTGTAGTGGAGGTCATTCCAGCGCTGCCCGTCAAACGCGGCCCCACCCAGAAAATCCACACGATGGTCGGGATGCGCCTCTGGATCGCAGGCCCAGAACCATGGATACTCGGCCTTCGGGCGCAGACCCTCTGGTTCCTTACCTCGGTCTTTGCCCCAGTCGATCTTGGCCTTCCAACGAAGGAGACCCGCACCCGAACGACCTCCAGTGCGCAGGGACGCGGACAGGAACGGGCGAATGTTCACCCGCACGCCGTCATTCACGTCCGGCTCCCAACCGATCGCCTGCTGGTGTAGGGGCTTCCACCGGACGAAGACGTCGTACGGGGGCTCCCCTTCGAGGATGCGCTGGAGTTGCTCCTGCAGGTCCAGCGCGGCGGCTACCCGAGCGTCGGCCCCCTCCTTACCCTCCCGTTGCTCGGCCTTCTGCCGATCAATCCAGTCACCGAGGTAGGCATAGGCCAGGGCCTGCAGGGTACGCCGCCCCTCCCCATCCGCACCGACCAGGCGGTGGTAGTTCACCAGGGCATGAAAGCCATCTTTGCGGCCATCCCAGATGTGCCAGATGAAGGGACGCTGCTGGAACAACGTGCAATGCTCTTCGAAGAAGCGGTCGCGGAGCCATTCATCCAGGGATGCGGCGGGTCTGCGGTTCCCGGCCGCGGTCTGCAGGAGATGCCGCTCTTTCGCTGCACTCCAGTCGGTCCCGAAGGCGGCTGTCAACAGTCGGCGCAACCGATCGGCTGCCTGCGACTCACCCCGGACTGCAGTGAGGCACACGACGCCGTCGTCATCCGCGCACGGGACAAGCTCGCCACACCGAGACACCCATCCCAGCGCGTCTTTGGAAAGTTTCACATCCGGATGAATCTCAACAGGCCAACGGTAGCCAAGGAGCCGTGCTGCCGCCACCTGCAGCGGATGCT
>DAHWHT010000022.1 GCA_027335515.1 Clostridia bacterium | reverse complement strand
TGCCTGATGTTCGGTGACCTCGAAGTAGGCGCGCAGTTCGAAGACCTGCCGCCGCTCCACACTTTGGGCGAGGGTCTGCGCAGGCAAAGACGTTCCGCAGCCAGTGCAAACCTCGGGCCGGTGCACCACGGTGCGGTCGGGGTCTTCCCGCAATTCCAGGCGATGGCCGGGATGACCGGGCTGCCCACCGGATGGACGGTTGCTCTTGGTCCGTTGACTCTTGGGTGCCGGCTTGCCGTAACCGTCGCTGGAGGGCGGCTTGCTGCTGTTCTGGCCCAGCCGTCGCTCCAGTTCGCGGACGCGCGTTTGCAACGTCTGGACCTGCTGCTGCAACGTGTCGACCTGTTGATTGATAGAGCGTACCCACCAGGGCGGCCAGCTCCGCTTCCTCCACGACTTTCGGGTGCCCTTCACCAACAACCAGGGCGAGCAGGACATTCGGATGGTCAAGGTCCAACAGAAGATCTCCGGCACGTTTCGGAGTGCGGCGGCCGCTCACGAGTTCTGCCGCATCCGCAGCTACATCTCGACCGTCAGGAAGCAGGTCCTACCGGTCCTGGACTGTCTGCGCCAAGCCATCGAGGGGCATCCCTCTCTCCCATCCGTGGATTCCCGCCCGTCCGTCGCCCTCGCCGCTGCCGCTCCCGCTGCCCCGCCATGCTCGCCCGCTATCGACCCACAGCCGGAGCACGATCGTCCGCTCGCCGCTCTCGGCTGTTCTCCCTGATCGCCGCATCTGGCTACGCCCTGCCGCACGGCTACCCCGCACAACGCTGCCCTCTCCCGCGGCTCCGCGGGCTGACACTGCCCCTGCCACCGGGGACCTGAGCAGTTACCATTACCAGCGATGGGCACGCGCTGAATAAACGGCACATGCAGCCACCAGCCGTCGGGCTTTTGCACCAGCGTGGGCGACTGCGTCACCCATGACCCCGGGCTCGGCTGCAGGGCACGCCTTTCGGCATAGGTGAATCCCAAGCGCCATCGGACGGAGATACCGAGACGATTCGCCGCTTGCCCCGTCCAGAGCACCCGTTCGTTCACCACAACCCCAGTATCCACCATGGACAGCGGATGCCAAGGGTCAAAGGCAACTCCCGCGGACACACGGCCACTCTCTGCGTATGAACGACCGCCCTATGAACGCGCCGAGGCCGGCCACGCGAACGGGACGCGGCGTCGCCGGATAGGCATCGACGCAACGCACCCCCGCCAGGGGACCGAGGGGGTCGCACGTGCACAGGTGTGGAGCCAGGACTGAGGCCAGGGACGTTGTGGGGGCGGCAAGAAGGTTCGCTGTCCCCGCGAGCCCGGGAAAGGCTGCGGCGCTCATGCCCAGAGCCCCCCGGCTCTAGCCGGGGGGAGGTTCAGGTCTCTCCGGCATGTCCGCGGATCAGATGGAAACGACGCCTGTCACGAAATGCCCCCCGCCGCACAACGACGGAGCGTTTCACGCGTCACTTGGTGGCAGGCTCCTTCGATCGTAGCCGTTCGTGCATGTTGCATGTTGCAATCAAGGCATATCTACCTTACGCTGTCGTTATTCGGTCCACCAGGAGGCTTCCCGTTGGCTCAAGATGCAGCGACGAGCGCCGTTTCCGACGATGCCGTCTCCAGCCGTATCCTGACCGAGATCCGCCAGCGGCTCCACCAGGCCGGAGAACCGATCACGATCAGCGGCACCAAACTCGCGGCCGCGCTCGACATCCCGGTGAACGCATTCCGCTCCAACCTCAAAGAACTCTTTGACCAAGGCCTGCTGGTCAAACTCAGTTCGGGACTCGCCGGCACCCGCATCGCCGCACCCGATGCAACCGCTCCCGAACCAACGACGCCGACCGTCGTGGTGGTGCCGGCGGCCGCCGCCCCGGTCGACCGCAACGGAGCCCCGGAATCCACCAGTCTGCGCACACGGATCCTGGAACACCTGCGCCAGACCATTGAGGCCGAGGGCGGCCAGGTAACCCTGACCACACAGCGCATCGCTGAGGCCGCCGGCTGCAACGTCGCGGCCGCCGCGTACCATGTCAAGGCACTTTCCGACATCGGCCACATTGTCACCCAGCGCGCCGGGCGCGACGGCACCCACTTTCGTCTGAACCAGCGTCCCACGCGCGGCACAAAACCGGCGGCGCCACGCGCCAGGCCCGCGGCCAGCCGCACATACTGCCCGTGGTGTGGGGCCGGCGTGGAACACCCCGACTGGAAGTTCTGCCACAGTTGCGGTGAACGGCTGGCGCACTAGCGGGCGTTTCCAAAGCCAGAACTCTGAAACCCCTTTCACGCCTCGCCGCCCTGCGAATTCGGCGCCGTTACCCAACCCAGCCGATGGCGTGGACCCCGAAGCGGGCCTGCGCCGTTGGCGTCATACGGCGCGGCGTGGGGGGATCTTGGCGGGGACGCAGGCGGGCACGCGGAACCGCACGCAGCCCGCACCAAAGCGCTCACCCAACGCGGGGGTGTTCGCCCCAGGTGGGCGCTCTCCACCGGCGGGCCGAGCGATCGGATGCCGTCGGTACCAGCGATCGCCAGACCCCCAAGCGCCACCGCAACCCCTCCGCGCAACCATACCGCGGCCGGCCGCCCTCAACGCCGTGCGGCCCCGCCGCAGCTCCGGCCGCCCGCCGCACGGACCGGCATCAGGAGCGGCTCAGATGCACCACAAAGAGCGTCGCCGCGGCCACCAAGTGCAACCCGTAGACCGCGGCGATGACAACCCCGACCGGTGGCGGCGAAGACGCCGTGTCGACCCACACCAGGGCAGCGGCCAAGAGCAGCGTCGTCACACCCCAGGCCTGCGTCATCGCCAACTGCTTGCAGGCACGGAACCGTTCATCCACACCGCGGCCGCGCGCCGCCGCCCGCATCCCGACCCACAGACCGCCCCCGCCGACCACGAGGCCAACCGCCAAACCCATAACCCCGGCCCAACCGCCGCTCATCGCAGGTCCGCCTCCTCCGGGATGAACAAATCCTCGATCCTGCCGCCGAAGGCCGCCGCCAGACGGAAGGCCAGCTTCAAAGAGGGCTGGTAGCGGCCCGACTCCAGAGAGATGATGGTTTGACGCGACACGCCCACGCGCTGGCCCACTTCCTCCTGCGTCCAGTGGGCGGCGATGCGGCATTCCCTCAGGCGGTTGCGCACACCCATCCTCCCTCCGGTTCCCCCGGGGCCGACATCCGGCCGTCCACCCAATGTAAAGTATGCTGTACTCCGCACCGTGTCAAGTCCTCTTTACATCCCGGTGCGCGGACATCGGTCTATCCCGACCGCCCCCTCCAGGTGCCGCCGGCCGATCGCGTATACTGGCCGCAGGACAGGCCCGAGGCACCGCAGCCCTGGAAAGACCCGCACCGGCGGTCGCGGGCCCACGGCGCCGGATGCGAACGGCCACGAGACCACGAGACGAAAGGGAGCGAGGCCGGGTGCAGTACCGCAGGCTCGGACGGGCTGGAATCAAGCTGAGCGCGATTTCGCTGGGCAGTTGGCTCACCTACGGCGGCAGCGTGGAGTCGGACGAGGCCAAGTCCTGCGTCCGCGCCGCGCTGGACCTGGGCATCAACCACTTTGACACCGCCGACGCCTACCAGGGTGGCCAGGCCGACCGCGCGCTGCGCCGCGCCCTGGACGGTGTGCCGCGCAGCGCGCTGGTGCTGGCCAGCAAGGTGTACTGGCCCATCGGCCCTGGGCCAAACGACCGCGGCACCTCCCGCAAGCACCTCTTTGAAAGCGTCGAGGCATCCCTGCGCCGGTTGGGCACCGACTACGTCGACATCCTGTACTGCCACCGCTTCGATGACGAAACCGACCCGGAGGAGACGCTCTTCGCCCTCAACGACCTCGTCGTCCAGGGCAAGGCGCTCTACGCCGGCATCAGTGAATGGCCGGCCCACCGCATCCGCGAGGCGCGCGGCATCCAAAGGCGGCTGGGATTGCGGGCCCTGGCGGCGTCGCAACCCATCTACAACCTGCTCAACCGCGGCATCGAACGCGAAGTACTCCCGGCCTGCATGGACGAAGGCATTGGACTGATCGTCTTTTCACCGCTGGCCCAGGGCCTGCTCACCGGCAAGTACCGCAAGGACGAGCCCGCGCCGGAAGGCAGCCGGGCCGAGCGCCATCAGGGCATGCTGCGCGCGGATAACCTGGAGCGCGTCGAACGGCTGCGCGCCGTCGCCGACCAGGCGGGTATTCCCATGGCCCAGCTGGCCCTGGCCTGGGTACTGCACCAGCCGGGCATCACCGCGGCGCTGATCGGGGCGAGCCAGCCGTCGCAGGTCCAGGAAAACGCCGCCGCCGCCGAAGTTGCACTGACCGCAGACCTGCGCGCCGCCATCGAGGAGGCCGTCAAATAGGGATCCGCCGGAGCCGGGTCGGGGTGGGAAAAACCCCGGCCCGTCCCACCGGCATCAGCCGACGCGCACGCACTGCCACGCCAGCCACAGCCCGCCCAGCAGCACCGCCGCCCGCACGGCATACACCGCCATGGGGCGCGAGGGCCGCGCCAGGGCCACCGCCAAGCCGATCACCAGCGCGGCCACCGGGTAGGGACCGAAAGGGAGCAGCACACGCAACATCCCGGCCGTCGCCGTGAACGGCGCAAAGGGCAGGGGAAAGTGTGGCAGGTGCACCGGCAACCCGAACATGACGACAAAGCCGACGAAGGCCAGCCCCACCGTCCCCCCGGCCGCCGCCACCACCGCCGCCACCGCCACCCATCGCAACCAGGGCGGCGCCGGCGGATCTTCTCCCGGGTCGCGCAGAAACCACGCCCACAGGCGCCGCGGGACGGAGGGGCCGCGGGCGACGATGCGCGCTGGCCGCGGCGGGTCTTGCGGAACCTGTGGATCGGTCCCCCGCATCGGTCCCACCCCTGGTTAGAAAAATGTGTACAAACCGATCTTTCGGCCTTCCACACCGTCCGCCCGACCAGGTTTTCGCCCCTTTCGGCCTTGTATTTACCCCTTGCGGGGCTGTAGGCAACAGGCGGACTCGGGCTACGCGGCAACTGCCGCGCACGCCGGGCTTTCCACCCGGACCGGAGA
>DAHWHT010000007.1 GCA_027335515.1 Clostridia bacterium | reverse complement strand
GGACCTGGTGTTGGGGGCGCTGTTCCTGCACTTCACCGAGCCTGTGCGGGCGCTCCGAGAGATGGCGCGTGTCTTGAGACCCGGCGGCCGGGTCGCCATCAGCACCGTTCTTGAGTTCCGCTGGCCGGCATTCTGGTGGGACCTCCTGGCCCCCGTGCGAGAGGAGTTGGTCCGCCAGGGGCTGCCGTACCGGCACCACTTCCCCTCCGCCGCCGCCCTGCGGGGGTACATCACGGGGAGTGGCCTGGAGATCGAACGGAGCATGGTGTTGGGGCCCGATCACGCGGATTTCCCGCACGTGGATGTTGCGTTGGCCTTCTGGCGGCAGACCGGGCTTGTACCCTCGCTGCTACCCGGCGTCCCCCCCGCCCGCCAGGCCCTGGTGCGGGAGGCGTTCGAGTCGGGGCTACGCGACGCGTTCGCCCGCATCCCGGCGGAGCAGCGGAGGATCGACTTCGAGGGGATGAACGTCGTCGCACAAAAGCCGGGATAGGGCGGCCCTTACGGCGAGAGGAACACCAGCCGCGCCCCCGTCCTGCCAACGGCCCGGACATCCGCCAAGCGCACGCTCAACCGGCGCGGCGAGCCCGCCACAACAAGGTCTACGCGGCCAGACCTGAGCAGGTGCCGCATTTCGACGATGCCCGGGCGATCCATGCCGCCGCTGGTCGGGCTGTGGTCCTTGATGGTGATGGTCGTCCCCGCGCCTTCTTCGACGGCCTCTTGCCGGCATCGCTCTTCCTGCGCCTCCAGTGAACGCGCCGAATAGGACCGGCAGTACAGGATCGCGTGCAGGAGTCGCTTCAAGGCCCACGCCTCCCGGCCGGATGATACCACCGCGCATGAACCCGGTGGCCGAACGCCCCCACCAGAGTCGCTACGGCACCCCCCGCACCGTGATGCTCCGGCCTGCATCGTGGCGAGGTTGGCGTATCCGCACCGCCCGAGCCTGGACGTATGATAGTGCGGCTCTGCGCGACATGAAAGTAGGCGGTGAGCGGGAGGTGCGCGATGCCGGAGCCGCACCGCGAGCGGAAGGACCACGGGCTGCGCTACCTCTTCGACGAGGTGCCGAACCCCTCGCCGCGCGTCTTCGGCGTGCCGTGCCCTGAGCGGGTTGAGGTGCTTTCCCCGGTGATTCCGCTGCTGGAGACCAAGGCGGTGGTCGTGGACGGGCTGCTGCGGGGTGTGGACGACGGCAGCATCTGGTCGCTGGAGTTTGAGATGGGGTCGCCCGACCACTGCCGGCTCGTCCAACACCACGTGGCCGTCGCGCGGGCGTATCCTGGTGTCCAGGTGGAGACGGTGGTCGTCTGGGGCCGCGACCGTTCCGAGCCCCACGTCCTGCGTTGCGGCCGGGCAACGTTGGAGGCCCACCAGGTCTTCCTTGCGGCGATGGACGGGGACGGGGAGTTGCGGCGGCTGCGGCAGGTGGTGGCCGAGGGTCGGGAGTTGACTTCCGGGGACATCCTACTTCTGGCGACGTTGCCGCTCATGCGCCACGGGCAGGCGACGTGGAACGTGGTCGAAGAAGCGGCGCCGCTGGCGGCGGGGCTGCCGGCCAACCTGGAGCGTGGCGTGGTGTCGGCGATGGGGGCGCTGGCCTACAGCGCGTTGAGGCCCGAGGAGCGACCCTTCCTGTTGGAGGTGTTGGGACGCATGCCAGTGGGAGAAGAGCTTTTCGAGGACCTGCGGGCGCAGGGCGAGGCGCGGGGTGAAGCACGGGGCGAGGCGCGCCAGGCGAGGGCGGCCGTTCTGGACGTGCTCTCCATCCGCTTCCACACTGTTCCCGACGCGGTGCGGCGCGTGGTGGAAAGCACCGACCGCCTGGAGTTGCTGCGTGCGTGGCACCGGGCCGCGGTCCTAGCCCCCGACGTGCAGGCTGCGGCGGAGGCTATCCTGGCGCGGCGGTAGGTGCGCCAGAAGGACCTCCTTGCGGAACGCCATCGCGGTGCCTCCCGCCAGGGCCTCTGGGCCGGGGCGGCGGGCCCCCCTTTCCGGAACGGGGCCCGCCGTCCAGGGCATCACGGTGGGGGGTGACGGTACATGCGCGGGTCGCCGCGGCGGTCGCCACCCCGGCCTCCAGGCTGAAGCACAGGGGCATGACCGGCGAGTGGTCGGGCGGGGCCAGCGTGAGCACGTCCGTCGTGCGCGTCCCCACGTCCACCACGACTGCGTAGCCGTCCGTGGCGCACATGACGCCGCGTGCGAGTAGCCAAAGGGCTGCGCCAACTCCCTGCGGGCGGAGGACCAGGCGAGCGATGCGCACGGTGCGCTGCCGCACGCCGTCGCCGAGCGTGAGCGTCCGGCCCTCCAGCGCAGCCTTCGCCGCTGTCCGCTCGACCGCGAACATGCCCAGGGGCGTACCGCTGCCCAGCACCACGTCTCCCTGCACGCCGGAGCGCCAGAGGGCTGCGGCCAGCAAGGGCAGGGCCTCGGGGTCGGCCAGGCGGCCATCGCCGAAGGGGCGGTGCGCGCCGGGGCGGGACGCGGCCCGGTCGCCGACCATCGCCGTCCGGCCGTCCAGCGTCAGGGGGTGGTCCGCGGCCCCGATACCCCATGCCTCCGCGCCGCTGGTGTGCGGCACCCACGCCGACGCGAACGCCGTGCGCCCGTCGGGGCCCGCAACCTTGGTCACTCCGTAGCCCAAGTCCACTCCAATCGCCTGCACTGCCATCGCCTCCGGGGGCGATCATCGCATGCCGCGATACCTCCCTCTCGCGGCGAACGTATTAGGGTGGGGGTGCAAGCACGAGGGGGAAGGACAGTGGGCAACACATTTGCGGGGGCGTGGCGGCGGACGGGGCAGGTATGGCGGGGCAGGATGGGGCGGCTCCGGCTCCGGGTGGGGCCGGACGTGGGGGGCGACCGGGGCTGGCTGGTCGTGTCGGCGGGCGGGGACGTGGTGGGTTTGGGGCACGAGGTGGGTCTGGCGGGGGCGTTAGCCCACGCGGAGGCGGAGACGCACCTGGCGGCGGACCTGCGCCGGGGCCAGCGTCACCGGGTGCGCGGGGCCTGAGTCAGCCGGCCCGGCTACGCAACGCCACCACATAGTCCCGCAGCCGCTCGGAGAGTTCCTCCCGCTCGACCTCCTGCCACTGACGCCACTTATCTCGCAGACCGACCCCGGCGACCATCCCGCCCGGCAGGGCCACGGCCACCCGCGCCGCGGTGAGGTGGGCGACCAACTCGCGGCGGGCGGGAGGGTGACGTGATGCTTGCGCGCCCACGCCAGCCGGGCATTATTGAGCGCGGACCCGCACACCCACGCGCGCGGGCTCAGCAGGCACTCGTCGTGAACGAACCTCAGCCAGGGTGGATCCACCATGCGCCACACCTCCGCGCCGACCTGGCCGCTGGGGGGAGCCCAGCGGCCCACGGCGAATCACTGAGCCTCCGCCACGGGCGCCACGGGTGCGCCACGGCCCAGGGCGCGCAGGGCCTCGGTCAACTCCGACTGCCGGAACCGGATAGCCTTGCCGAGCTTGAAGTTTGGCAAGACACCCTTACGCGCGAGCACGTACACCGTGCCCTTGGGCAGCCGCAGCCAGGCCGCCACATCGCTGGCCGTGAGGTACCGCTCGATCACCTGATCCACTGGGGACCACCTCCAGTCACAGTATTGGGGTGCGGGAAACCCCCTCTGGCGCGGCGGGCGGCGGCCCGAGGGGGCAAGGGAAAGCCACCCGCCATGGTGGCCGGGTGGCTGATGGTGGCAGCCGGGGTTCCGCATACGCCTCCAGCCTTTTCGGCTGGCAGAGGGATTGCACGGAGGCAACCACGACGCGGGCGGCGACCTCGTTGCGCTCGGCCTGGACAACGCCAACCTCTAGGCCTGGGGCGACCCTGCGGAGTGTATCTCTGGGTTGTTGGATCAGCTCGTCGCGATGCGCGAGAACCAGGACGCGGCCATGCTGCGCACGCTCAGCGACCTCGCAGGCGAACAAGACTGTCTTCCCCGTCCCGGTGGGCAGCACGGTCAACAGGCTGCGGACCCCTGCGGCCTCGCGCTCCCGCACCGCAGACCGCATCCATCTGGTACTGCCGCAGGTCCATCGGCCCCACCCCCCCAGGGCCAGCATCGCACGCCCGA
>DAHWHT010000241.1 GCA_027335515.1 Clostridia bacterium | reverse complement strand
CGAGGTAGCCGAAGCCGCTGCAGGTCGGTCGATTGCCCACCTTGAGCGGATCCCGGTTGTTGCAGCGGTAGTGGCGGTGCTCCCTCCCGCCGGCCGCCTTGCGGGTATGGCCGGTTTAGGCCCCGCCGCACTGGCCGCAGCGGATCCGTCCCCGCAGCAGGCAAGGATGGCGCGTGTTGTTTCTCGGCGAGAACTGGGCATTGGCCGCCAGTCGCGCCTGCGCCGTCTGGAATGCGTCCTCTTCCACGATGGCCGGGCAGGGGATGGTGACCCAGCGCTCCGGCGGCAGGGGGCGGCGCGAGGACTTGCGGTTGGGCCCGTTCGGCTTGGCGCGGCGCTGCGGCTCCACGGACTCGTTCCTGCCGTAAACAAAGCGGCCGACGTAGGCGGTGTTGGTCAGCAGGCGTTGCATGGTGCTGGGGTGCCAGTGCGATCCCGCCCTGGGCGTAGGGATACCGGTCGCCGTCAGGTGCTTGCAGACGGCCCGGCAGGAGAGCCCTTCCACCGCGAACAGGCGGAAGATGTCGCGTACCACCTCTGCCTCTACCGGGTCTATCTCCATGCTGGAGCGGTGCTCGGCGGTACGCGGCACCGTGCGGTAGCCATAGGGGACGCCGCCGCCGACCAGGGCGCCCTGCCGCACCCAGTGCTGCCGGCCCCGGCGTGTGCGGTCGGCGATCACGCGGCCCTCAAAGTTGGCGATGGCCCCGAGCATGTTCTCCAGCAATTGGCCCTCAGGGCCGTCGTCGGTGGGGTGTTTGACAAACTCCACCTGGGCCCGCTCGCGGATCTCTCGTAGGAGCAGCGCCTGGTCCGCATAGTCGCGGACAAGGCGGCCAATCTCGTGGATCAACACCACATCGAAGGCGCCGGAGGAGACGGCATCCCGCAGGCGGTCGAGGGCGGGCCGCACGAGCGTATATCCTGAGCGGGCCTCGTCCACGAACTCGGCAGGCTTGCCGTACCCCGTGGCGTCCGCGTAGACGCGCAACGCCTCCAACTGGCTCTGAACGGTTTCGTCTCGCTCTTGCCCCTCGCTGGAAACGCGGGCATACAGCGCCGCGCGCGGCGTTTGCCGGCTCCCCGTTGGTCACCTCCATCCCTTCACCCCCTACAAAACGGTTTTGGAGGGCCTTCCCGGCTTCCCTTGGAGTCCAATGCATAGCGGGAACTGGGTCGCCCTTCCAAGTGTAGTGTCGGGCACCCCAACACCATAAGCAACCGCCGTGTTGACACCGCCCCCGCAAACCGGGACCCTCACCGACCGCCCGCGCCTGGGTGCGAGCAAGGAGGCGGTCGTGGTGGGTTGCCCGAGTGCATGGCCCCTGACCCCTGGCCTGATCTTCGGCGTCGGCGCGGTTTGCGGCGTGATCGCCACCGCACTCGTGGCCAACCTCTGGTGGCTGAGCTACCGGCGCACGCGCCAGGCCGTCGTCGGCTTCACGGCGGGGGCGCTGAGCACGGCGCTGCGGGAGATGGCGAAAGCCGGCGTGCCGGATCCCGGCGAACTCCGCCGCTGCGTCGATCTGGGGCTGGCCTGGAGCGGCTTATCGATGGGTAGGCGGACCCCTGTCAGGAAGACCGCCGGAGCCGACGCAACGCAGCCTGCCAGTCGCAGCCGGCAGTCGGCCGGGATCTGGAGCCCAACGGTGGCGCACTGGCCCGGTTGCTCCTGCAAGCGACCCGCCGTTGACACCGCCGGGTCCATGACGCGGTGTGTCGGTGGCCCGCCAGACGGGCGAACGGAGGCGAGCGCGATGCTCGGACCGGTGGTCGAATACCGCTACGGCCAAGCAGTCGATCAGCCGTTGGATGCATCCGGGGTACGGATGCGGCTGGGGGTGACGGAGTTCCGCGATGTTCCGGGGATCTCGGCCGTGGACACCCTGCAGCAGTGGCTGCGGACCAGCCCGGAGGCGCGCGAGGTGTGCGCGGTGGTCGCGCGGCCGGACGCCTTGGTAGTCTTTCACCGCGACTCGGAGCCGGGTGTGTGATCCCTGTCAGGCGGAAGAGCGCTGGCCAAGGCCGCCGCTGGCACGCTGTGGGTCACAGACGGCAACGTCTTGTGCGGTGGCGGGTCTGTCAACGGGTGCGATCAGGAAGGCGGGGGGTGCGGCGTCCGGTCCTCCGACCAGGTCCTCCAGCGCAAACGCCACGGCGGCAAGGTATAGGTCGCGCGGGTGCGTTGGTGGTCCCGTGGGCACGGCCGCGCGCGCCGCCTTGGCCAGTTCGGCCACCTCACCCGGCTCCAGTTGAACCCCGTTGGGCAGGCGCTTCATGTCGACAGCATGGGACGGCACGGCGGGTGAAACACGTCGAAGTTGGCTGTCGACGAACCGAGATCTATCGCAGCCCCGCCAACCGCAGCAACGCGGACTCCACGTCGAAAGGCTGCCTCTGGCCGTTGCCAGTGCCTGACGACCGCCGGGCATCGTCCGATGGCGCCAAGGTCCGAGACCCGGCCTGTGTGCTCACGGTCGGAATCCATTCCTCGGCGTCCTCGATGGCCTGCTGGCGCTGTATGAGGGCTGCTTGCCATAGCTGCAGGTCAGCACGGCACTCGGTTGCCTGCACCGCCAAGGCCCGCAGGTCTGCTTCCTGCTGGCGCATGCGGTTCAGGTCGGCGCGGCAGGCGTCAACTTGTCCCCGCGTGCTGTCCAGGCGGCGCCGGGCGCGTCGCGCTTCCGCTTCCACGGCTTCAAGCTCCCGGCGGGCCTGTGCGATGTCGTCGGCCGTCTGCTGGCGGTCCCGCCGTTCCGCAACGACGGCCGCTTCTCGGTCCCGCTGTGCCGCGCGAGATGCCTCCTGGCATCGGCGCAGGGTCTGCACCGATTCTTCCACCGTTTCACGCACGGCCTGGATCATAGCCGCCACCCGATTGTCAGCGGTGTCAGGCAGGCCGTGGTCGGCCAGGCTGCGGCGCGCGGCTGCGGATATGGCGGCGGCCCAGGGGCCCAAAGCCAACCGCAGTCTTGCTTCGACTACGGGGATGCCGCCTTGCGCCTTTGCCGCCTTGACGACATCCGCCGCCCGGTGCTCGGCATCTCGCGCGATGGCTTCGGCCTGCTTCCGCGCCTGAGCCAGGGCAGATTCCGCCCGCCGGCGCATCGCCTCGGCCTCCGCGGCGTCCTCCGACGAATCCGCTCGCACACGCAGGGCGTCTTCCAGCAATCCGCTCAACCCGCCGGCTTCTCGCATGGCCGCGAAGACCTCCGGTGGCGCGTTGGCCACCGATGCCAGCAGGGCGGCCAGGGATAGGCCGGCCGCCGTCAGTCCCTGTTCCAGGGCTCGGGCGCGGTCCGGGTCCAGGCGTGCGCGCAGTTCGGGATTGCCTGCGCGAACCCTGCGCGCAGCGGATCTCGTCGCCATCATCGCTCACCTCCCGCAAACGTCGCCACCATAGGCGTTCGGACGGCCTCCAGGGCCTGCGCGCAGGCCCTGGATCTACGGTGGGGGCTGCGCGCAGGCCGTGAGAAGCGCGCGGTGGCGCCATTCTCTCGGCGTTGTCCGGTTCCGATGCGCGCAGGCTGCGCGCAGCCTGTCTGCCGCGCCACCATGCGCGTTGAACCCGGTTCACGGCCTGCCTGCGCGCAGGAGTTGCTGCGCGCAGCCCCCAAGGGATCGGTTCAAGGTTGCGCATCGGGATGGGCGGTGCAAGCGGCGGGAAGCCATGGCACCATAGCGGCTGCTACAGCGGGGTCTGCTCGTAGGGGCTGACCGGGTGGGTTCGTCGTCTGCCGGCGTCATCGGCGCTCCGCGCGCAGGTGCGTTGGCAGGGTTTGCGACCTGGTCACGGCGGCGCAACAGCACGTGAAGGAGGCCGAACGGGAAGCGCAGGAGCGGGTGGATGCAGCGAAGCTCACCGAGCGGGCAGTGCGTGCCGCTGCCTATCTGGTCCGCCGGAAGGTCAGCACCGCCGCCGTGGAGGGCTGGCACGCCGTCGCCGCCAAACTCGGGATCGCCGACGAAGCCCTCGCGGCCAGCCTTGCCCGCGCCCTGGAGGAGCACGGGAGCCTGGAGGCGGCGCGCCAGGCGTGGTCCGCGGCCGTCACCAAGCTGCGGGCCGACCATTCCAATCTCACGAGTGAGGTCGCGGCGCTACGCCGGGAACGGGACGGACTCACCGCCGCCATTGCTGCGGTACGGGATGCTGGGGTCAGTGAAATTCGCGAGGTGACCGCCGCCGCAACCGCAGCGGTCCGGCGGGATGCGACGGAGTTCGAGGGCCTCCAGACCCAGGCGGCGGAACTCACGACGCACGTCCGGATGGCGCAGGTACTCGCGAGCCGCGACCTTGCGCTGTGGCAACGGGTCGAACCGGAGACCTGGGCCGAGTTCCTCGCCCACCTGGTCCACTGGACGGAAGCATGGACGGTCGGTGCCGTCGATGTGGAACCGTCCGAAGCCGTGAAGGACCGCCTGCAGGACCAAGTGCGGTACTCGTACACGAGGGGGCCGATCCGCCTGACGCTGCTGCAATTGGTCGGCTGGCTAGCGGCGGGGCGGCAGGACAAAGCGCTACGCGGGGCTCTCGGCCCGTTGGTGGCTGGCGGCCCCACGCACCACCGCCCCGCGAAGGGATAGGGCGTTTGAGAGAGATTCTGGGAAGGTGTCAGACCGACCTGCAGGGGCTGGCTCCAGGGGAGGCGAACGCCGGAGTGGGAGCGGTGATGCCCGATGCCCGCCGATCTCGGCCCTCCCCCAGAGAGATTTTCCGATACCAAGAAGAACGAAGCCCTGGAGGCCATGGCGTCGCGATGCCGCTTGACGCCGGAGCAAGCGCAGGCACTGACCGCAGTCGGGGTCGGTGAGCACTCGCGGCACATCGAGCGGCCGTGGGGAAGCGACGACGATGCGATGGCCCGGCGCCTCACCAGGGTGCGGGGGTGGTCCCCGGCGGCCATCGGCGTGTTCCTGAACCGCCCGGAGTCGCAGGTGCGGGCCGCGCTCGCTGGGTGCGCGCTCGGCCAGGCCGGAGGCCATCCCTGAGTTTGGCGGCGAGGCTGACGCCCCCAGGGCCCGACCGCCGAGGTGCGGCGCGAATGCGCGGCAGGAAGGTCTGTCCAAGGCCACGAACCGTGTCGATCAGTGGCGTGCGGGCCACTCCGAAAGCGGGGTCCCGCCAAGGGGCGGCCGGGCTGTGTAGAACACGGGCGGACGCGGGGCTTCCGGAAGGATCCCGTTTAGTGGCGAGTGCATCCCGTAAGAAGTCCGACACATGCCCCAAGAATGGTCGAACTCGAGGCGCCGACACTACTCGGGACCCAGACCCGCGGTCCAGCATCAGTTGTAGAGTGCCACTTGATCGCCCTTGTTTGCAATTGGGCCAAGTTCGCACCAGGCTATCGGCGGAGGTGTTTACATGCTTCTCACTGCACATTCAGGGGCCCCCCTGATCGACGACCTCCTTTACAGAGTCACCAATGGAGCCGCGGCCCTCTTCCTTGGCTCCGGGGCCTCATCCGGAGCGAAGTCAAATGCCAACACGCCCCTCCTAAATACCACTGAACTCACCAATGCCTTGCTGCGGGCTTCCGGGCAGTCACCCACGCCGGGGACAACGCTGCCCCAAGCCTACGATCTTGCAGTCGGCACTTGTGGCCAATCTAGCGTCGTTTCTTTGCTCATCACTCACTACTCCCACTGCACGCCTACTTGGCATACGCTAATCCCGACCCTCCTCTGGAAACGGATTTATACCACCAACATCGATGATGTTGTCGATAATGCATATGCGATCGCTGGTCAGAGGCTCCAAGCCGCCACAAGTCTCACTCATGTATCTCCGGACCTTGACGACCCCACGGAGGTCGACGCCGTCCATCTCGTCCATCT
>DAHWHT010000383.1 GCA_027335515.1 Clostridia bacterium | reverse complement strand
ATCGACCAGGACCTGCTGGATGCCGCCGACATCGCGGTCTATGAACGGGTCCTGGTGGCCAACGTCGCCAACGGCGCACGCTTTGAGACCTATGCCATCGCCGCGCCCTCCGGGTCTGGAACGATCGGCTTCAACGGCGCGGCCGCCCACCTGGGCAAGAGCGGAGACCCGGTCATCATCATGGCCTTCGCCGAAGTGGAGGAATCCGAAGTCGGCGCACTGCGCCCGCGCATCATTCTGGTCGGTCCTGAAAACCGCAGCCACCGCATCGGCTGATCCACGGCGCGCCCGCTCAGGCCCTCCCGCCCTTGAGGCGCGCCAAGGCCGCCTTGGCCTGGGCCTCCCGGTTCAGGCCGCGCTGCTGCAGGGCGTCCACCGCCTGGGCGGTCTGGGTTGCCACTTGGGCAACGGCGCCGTGCCCGGCGCGCACCTGGGCGCCGAACCTGCGGATCAGATCCGCGGACCGCGCCTCCGCAAAACGGAAAGACCCCCCGACGTAGGCCTCATCCCGCTGCACGGCATCCACGAACACGCGCAGGTCAATGCCCCGCAGGGCGTTGGCCCCCACCTGCTCGACCCGCGACAGCCATTCCGCCCACAATCCCGGCTGGTTCGGCCCCAAAAGCGCCACCCGCATCATCCACCGCTGCCAGGCCGGCTCGAGGCAAAGATAGCGCGCCAGCGACCACGCCACCTCCGGGTAGCGCGACCCCGACCACACCCCGTAAAAGGCGCTGGAGGCGAACGTCATCCGTCCCTTGGGCCAGACGGGCATCGGGTAGGGGTTCCACCGCACGCCCTGCCAGAGTCCGGCGGCACGCGCGAGATCCCCGGCCGTGCCAAGCGGTCCGCTGACCAGGCGCCCGCTCCCCAGATCGTTGAGGGTATTGCCCCCGACCACTCCGGAACGCACCAATTGGTCGCACCAGGTCATCGCGGCGATCGATCCCGGCGCCGCCAGCTGGCAGCGGGCCGTATCGGTCAGATCCACATACTCACCACCGAAGCCGCGCAGGTAAAACGGCGCCGGGTTGCCGCCGCTGTAGTCGTAACCCGACCAGTAGAGGTTGCCGCCAAATCGCTGCCGGCCCGGGGTCAACGACACCGCCCGCTGCCAGAGGTCGGCCCACTGCGTGTGCGTCCAGTCCGGGTGTGGCCGCGACAGGCCCAGGCTTGCCAGGGTACCTTCATTCACCGCCATGGCCAGGGTGTGGGTGTAGGCCGGCAGACCGTAAAGCCGGCCGCTGCCGCCGCCGGCGTTGGAGACGGACTGCAGGTAGCGCAGCATGGCGGGCGCAAACACCTGCAGCCCAATCCCGAAGCTGCGAACATACGTGCCGATGTCATACACCAACCCGGCTTCGGCAAACGGCGGCAGCAGGTGATCGTAAAAGACATCGGGTCCCTGCCCCGCCACCATCGCCGCGGTCAGGTCGGCGAGGTGCGCGTAGGCGACCACGCGCACCTCCACACCTGGATTGGCCTGCAACCACGGCCGGATGCCGGCGTGCAGCAGACTCTCGCTGGAGGCGTGGGGCGCACCCGGGGGCAACCACGGCCGCCACAGCAGCACGAGCGGCCGGCGCGCGGCGTTGTCCAACCGCGCCAGGTGGTGCCCGCAGGCCGGCAGCCCGGCGGAGGCCGCCGCGACGGCGCTCGCGGCGAGGGCGGCCCGCAGAACGTACCGGCGCGAGCGGGCGGGAGGGCGGTGCCGCAGTGTCGCCGCGCGGGCCGTCGGCCCCGGCATCGACGCCCGCGCAGTCACGGCAGCACCGCCGCGACCGCGTCGCCCGTCACGCGGAGGCAGGCGTTGTCCAACAGACGCACCGAGGAAAACCGCACCGCGACCGCCAGGAGGATGTCGCCCGCCAGCGTCGCCACGGGCTGCAGGTCGGCGGCCCCCACCGCTGCGGCATAATCGACCCGCCCGAAGTCGGCCCGCGCCAGTTCCCGCCGCAGAAGCGCCTCGATGGCGGCGGCGGATCGCTCCCCGCCGCGCACCGCGGCGCTGGCCGCCTCCAGAGACGCCGCCAATACCGGCGCCTGGGCGCGTTCTGCCGGGGTCAGATAGACGTTGCGGGAGGAAAGCGCCAGCCCGTCCGCCGCCCGCACCGTCGGCACACACAGCACCTGCGACGGCAGCAGCAACTCGCGCACCGCGCGGCGCACCACCGCCACCTGCTGCGCGTCCTTCTGTCCGAAGGCAACCACGTCCGGAGACAGGGCCACCAGAAGCTTCGTGACCACGGTGGCCACCCCGCGAAAGTGGGTGGGGCGATGCACGCCCTCGAGGACCGCACCCAGCCGGCCAACGTCGACAAAGACCTGAGGTTCCAGGGGATAAAGGTCGTTGTCCTGCGGCGCGCACAGCAGGTCGACGCCGGCCCGTCGGGCCCGCAGGCCGTCGGCCTCCAGGTCGCGCGGATAGCGCTCAAGGTCCTCACCCGCGGCAAACTGGGTAGGGTTCACGAACACCGTGAGCATGACGGCGTCGGATCGGCCGGCCTCGCGGCAGCCGCCCACCAGCGCCAGATGGCCGTCGTGCAGAGCGCCCATCGTCGGCACCAACCCGACGCGCTGTCCGGCGGCCTGACGCGACCGCACCCATTGCCGCGCCTCGGCCAGGCTTCGAACCACCGTCAACCTGTCGCGGTGCGACCCGCCCACACCCCGGCCTGACACCGTGGGGCCCGGCCGCACCTTCCCTCCCCCCGCACCGAAACCCTACGCAGCGGCGTGACCCGGCCGGCACCGGCAAGACCGCCCCAGACGCCTTCAGGACGACGCGTCCGTTCCGGCCGGCGGCGCGGGCCCCCACTGCCGGCCGTCGTGGGTCTGCTCCGGACCCGGAAAGCGGCCGGCCCGCACGTCCTGGGCGTAACGGCCGACGGCGCGACGAATCTCGGCGCCGGCATCGCCATACGACCGGGCGAAGTGCGGCACGTGCGGACTCAACCCCACCAAGTCATAGAGCACCAGGACCTGACCCGAACACCCCGGACCGGCGCCGATACCGATGGTCGGCACGGCCAGCTCCGCCGTCACCGCTTCGGCAAGGGGCCCGGGGACCATCTCCAAAACGATGGCGAACACACCTGCCTCGGCAAGGGCCAGGGCATCCCGCCGCAATGCCTCCGCTCCGGCCGCGTCGCGCCCCTGAACCCGCGGTCCGCCCAGGCGCCGCACCGACTGGGGGGTGAAACCCAGGTGCCCGATGACGGGAATACCCGCATGCCCCAGGGTCCGCACCGTCGGCGCAAAGGCGGCCCCACCTTCCAACTTGACCGCGGAGGCCCCGGCCTGCAGCAGGCGCCCGCTGTTGCGCACCGCCTCCGCCACGTCTGTCTGGTAAGAAAGGAACGGCAGGTCCGCCACGACCAGAGCCCGCCGCGCGGCGCCGGCGACGGCCCGCGTGTGGCGCACCATGTCGTCCATGGTCACGCCCAGCGTATCCGCCAGGCCCAGCACCGCGTTGCCGAGGGAGTCCCCCACCAGGATCAGATCCACGCCCGCCGCGTCGCACAACCTGGCCTCCGGAGCGGTATAGGCGGTCACCGCCACGAGCCGTCGCCCGGCATCCGTGAACCGCGCCAAATCCCGCACCGTGACCGCCCGTTCCACCTCCGGCACGCCATCCACCCCTCTCCAGCGCGACCAGCCAGGATGTCCGCTCGACGCCGCCCCCCCATCATCGGGCCGCGGCACCCATGGCCGCAAGCAGGAGTGCGCTGGCCAGTCGCCCTCGGGGGCGTCTGCCAGCGCACCGCCGCGCGCACCTGCCGCTCTACAGCCCTTCGACCGTGACCCAACCACCGCCGGCGGAGGAGGCGGCCACCGCATCCAGCACCGCCTGGTTGCGCACGCCGTCGTCGAAGTTCGGCGCGGGCGAACGGCCCTGAGCGATGCCCCCCATCAGATCGGCGATCAGGTTCATGAAGGTATGCTCGTAACCGATGATGTGCGCCGCGGGCCAGTAGTGGGCCGCGTAGGGATGGACGGCCTCCGTGCAGTTGATGGTGCGGAAGCCCTGCTGCCCGGCCGGGTCGTCGTGGAAATACACTTGGAGGTTGTTCATCTGCTCGAGGTCCCAGCGCACCGAGCCCTTGGAGCCGTTGATCTCAAAACGGTTGCCGTTGCGGTTGCCCCCGGCGAACCGGCTGGCCTCGAAAACACCTAGGGCCCCGTTGGTGAAACGGGCGAGGAACATCGCCGCATCGTCCACCGTCACGCGGCCCTTTGGCGCCCCGGCCTTGCCCTGCGCACCCCAGGCGCCTTCGGCCCCGCTGTCCAGCGGCCGCTCCTGGATGAACGTATGCAGCAGACCGCTGACGCTGTCGAACTCGCCGACCAAGAAACGCGCCAGGTCGATGATGTGCGCCGAGAGATCGCCGTGGGTACCCGAGCCGGCGACCTCCTTCTGCAACCGCCAGACCAGTGGGAACTCCGGGTCCATGATCCAATCCTGCAGGTACTGGGCGCGAATGTGGTAGATCGTGCCCAACCGGCCTTCGGCGATCAACTGGCGGGCGAACTGCACCGCGGGCGCGAAGCGGTAGTTGTGGCAGATCATGTGCACGACGCCCGCCCGCCGGACCGCGTCCCGCATGCGGCGCGCCTGGGCCAGATCCATGGCCAGCGGTTTCTCGCACAGCACGTGCTTGCCGTTCTCGGCCGCCGCGATCGCGATCTCCGCGTGGCTGTTGTTGGGTGTGCCGATATCGATCAGGTCGATGTCCGACCTGGACACCAGTTTGCGCCAGTCCGTCTCATACCCCTGCCAGCCGTAACGCTCGGCCGCCCCGCGCACGGCGGCCTCGTCGCGGCCGCACAGGGCCACCATCGTGGGCTCCGCTTCCAACTCAAAGAAACGCGCGACATCGTAGTAGGCATGGCTGTGTGCCTTGCCCATGAACTTGTATCCGACCATCCCCACCCGGACCTGCTTGGCCATCCGGATCCCCCCTGTCCACGACTCTACCCACGCACCGGCGTCGCACCGCAACCGCGCCACAACCACGGTGTTCATTACCGCCGCGCCGGTCCGGTTCCTGCCGGCAGGGGGTCGGCCCTCCGCGCGGCGAATGGGGTGGCACTGCCGAGCATTCGCCCACGCCACGCCGCCCGCAGGGGCGAATCCGGGGCAAAGGGGAGCACCTGGCCGGGGGCGGACGGTTGCGGACGCGCGAGGGCGACCGGGCAGGGCCAGGGAACGCTATGGGGCACCTGATGGGCATCGACCTGGGCACCTCCGCCTGCAAGGCGGTGGTGGTCGCCGAAGACGGGCACGTGCTGGGAAGCGGCAGTGCCGTCTATCCCATGGCGCAGCCGCGCCCCACCTGGGCCGAGCAAGACCCCCAGGACTGGTGGCACGCCGCCGTGGACGCGGTCGGAGCCGCCCTGGCACAGGCGGGTTGCGGCGCCGCCGCCATCACCGCGGTCGGTCTCACCGGCCAGATGCACGGGGCGGTCGTCCTGGACGAAGCCGACGCCGTGGTGCGGCCGGCCATCCTCTGGTGCGACCAGCGCTCTGCGGCCGAGGCCGAGGACTTCGAAGCGCGCGTGGGGCGCGAACGCTGTCTGGAGCTGATCGCCAACCCCATGCTCCCCAACTTCACGGCGACCAAACTCCTGTGGCTGCGGCGGCACGAACCGGCCCTTGCCGCCCGCATCCGCCACGTGCTGTTGCCCAAAGACTACATCCGCCTGCGCCTGACCGGCGTCCACGCCGCCGAGGTGTCGGACGCCTCTGGAACGGGCGCGTTCGACGTCGCCAACCGCCGCTGGAGCACGGCCATGTGCGACCTGCTTGGGGTGCCGGCGGCATGGTGGTCGCCCGTCGCGGAGTCGCCCCAGGTGACGGCCCGCATCTCGGCGGACGGCGCGGCCGCGACCGGCCTGGCGGTCGGTACACCGGTCGTCGGCGGTGCCGGGGACCAGGCCGCCGCCGCGGTGGGCAACGGCATCGTCGCCCCCGGCATGGTTTCGGTGACCATCGGCACCTCCGGGGTGGTCTTTGCCGCCACCGACGGGGTGGTGCGCGACCCGCTGGGACGACTCCACACCTTCTGCCACGCCGTACCCGGCACCTGGCACGTGATGGGGGTCACCCAGGCGGCCGGCGGATCCCTGCAGTGGTGGCGCAATGCCTTTGCGCAGACGGAGCAGACCGTGGCCGCCGCGACCGGGGAGGACGTCTACGACATCCTCTGCCGCGAAGCGGACCGGGTGCCGGCGGGAAGCGAGGGGTTGATCTTCCTCCCCTATCTGATGGGCGAACGCACCCCCCACACCGACCCCGCCGCCCGCGGCGTGCTGTTCGGCCTGACCCCGCGCCACGGCCGCGCCCACGTCGCCCGCGCCATCCTCGAGGGGGTCAGCCAAAGCCTCCGCGACGGGCTCGACCTGATCGCCGACCTGGGCTGCCCGTTGCGCGAGGTGCGCCTAACGGGCGGCGGTGCCCGCAGCGCGCTGTGGCGCCAGATCCAGGCGGACATCTTCGCCCGACCGCTGCGCGCCATGCAGGGGGCGGAGGGGCCCGCGCTCGGCGCCGCCGTCATCGCCGCCGCGGGTACCGGCGTTTACGCCTCCCTGACCGAGGCCTGCGAGGCGCTGGTCCGCGTCGGAAGCGAGACGCGGCCGGACCCCGATGGGATCGCGGCCGGCATCGAACAGGGCGAGGTGTATCGCGCGCTCTATCCGGCATTGCGCCCGGTCTTCGCCCAGGCCCAACGGGCCCGCCCGGAGGGTTAGCGACCACCCATCCCCTGGCCTCGCGGCCGCGACCGTCGCGCAACCGGCGGCGGCGGACTCTTCCACAAGACGGCTCCCCCATCTGCGGGAACGGCGGATCGAATCCCGCAGGTGGCCACCGGCACGGCGGGCGGCGGTGCACCCGGTTGCCGCGGAGAGCCCCGACGACGCGGCGCTGTGATGTGTAACAAGGGTCGGGTGCCTACACGTGTAGCCACGCGCCCGTTCGCATGACCGAGAAGGCGGCGCGCCGCCGAAGTGTCTTGCGATGCCATGCCTCACTTCATGAACACCGCACCCAGGAGATTCCGACCGTGCCGGCCGGTGCGCCGATCCCCACCGTACGGGGGCCGTCGGGCCACGAAAACCGGACAAAGGCAGAGTCAGGGTCCTCCAGTAGAACCCCATGGCTTTAACCGTGGGGTTCTACTGGACGCCTACTTGCGCCGGCGATCCCACCAAACGGCCACCGGCAGGCTCAACACGATCAGGGCCAGGGCGACGTGAGCCATCGGAGCATCGCCTCTTCGGTCGACGCACCTTCCGGCTTCACATACCACGCGCCGCACCACGAAGGCAAGTATCGTGGACCCAGAAAACAGGACAGACGACGTGGAGATTGCTAAGCAATTCTGGAGCGTAAGGAAGCACTACTCGGCCCAACCAGC
>DAHWHT010000381.1 GCA_027335515.1 Clostridia bacterium | reverse complement strand
CCATGGCGCCCACCCTCTGCGAGCATGCAGACCGTACCTTCAAGAACCCCCGTTACGCGTCACGCACCGTCGCCTGCGCTTCCCCGCACCTCCGATCCGCCCTCCTCGACCACTCATGCGTCAGCGCTGAACCGTGCTCCGCTGTCTTGACAAAGGGGTCCACCTTAGACTGCGCAGCCCCGGAATCTCGTTGGTCTTGCTTGGCACCGCCGCTGGGCGATCACGACCCCCTCCCGATGGAGCAGCGCCGCCAGCAGGTGGGCTGGCGGCTGCCCGTGGCCGGAGCCGCGCAGGGTCTTCCGGTCGATCGCGGGCGCTTCTGCCGCCATCTGCGCGGCACACCGGCTCAGGATCGCGTCAATCCGATCCGCGTCCACCTGCTGGCGGGCCCGACGGAAGGTGGGCCCGCTGGGGGCCGGATACTGGCCGCGAATGTACCGCGCGCCAAAGCGGGACAGGCAGATCCGCAGGCAGGTCACCGACCCACTCGGAGACCTCCACGAAGTTCTTCTGCCCGGCCAGTGCCGCGGCACAGACCATCAGGGTGATACGGACCCCGTTGTGGCGGATCCCCCTGCGTGCCGAGGGTCACCGAGTTGGACCAAGCGCTCGCGCAGGCCAGCGGGACCGGTCCAGTTCCACTCCTCCAAGTTGGGCTTGGGCACCCATCCACCTCCCTGTTGCTGCGGGTCGCTCCACGGGTCGGTCAGCCTGGTCCGCGCGTCTGGCACCAGCGGCCGCACCCACAGGACCTTGGGTTGACCATGATGGACGTAGTGGCCGCCGCTGCGGCCGAACCCGCGGGTCCACCCCAGGGGTAGCCGGCCGGCGGAGCGATAGGCAGTGCCGCGAAAGCGGCTCGGGTCGACAAACGTCTCCGCCGGCCACAGCGGATGGCCGTGCACCCGGCGCCAGTCCGCCGCCAGGCGCCGCGTGTTGGCCGCCAGAACCGCAGAGGCGAGGTTGGGGATCGGCACCCCGCTCAAGATCAGCAAGCGTGTGTTATTGGCGACCAGGGGCAGGCGGCGCCGCCGCATGGCCGGAGCCCAGCCCAGCCAGCGCTCGCGTGGCCCGCACCACCGCGCCGTAGCGCGCAGACAATGACCGACTGGCGGCAGTTCGCGCAGCTAGTGCTGGGCCGCCATCCACTCCCGCCAGCGCGCCTCCTCACCACTGCGCAGCAGGCGGACCACAAGGCCCCTCCGCCAGCATCGCCGCACCGCATCCCCGTTCACGCTCGGCGAGTCGCTGTGCCCCATGCATCACCCATAGCACCCACGCGGCCGCTCCGGGGTGGCCCCATTCCGCCCGCACGGCCCTTGCTCTCACGCGACTTTGACGTCGTCCTGCCGGCGGGCCGCCCGCCCTTGACGCCCGGCACCCAGGAGATGATACTCCGTCTCATTCACGCGGCGCTGGCCACCCTGGCCGAGGCCGGACGGGATGGGACGGAAGGCAGACGTATGCGGAACCTGAACCTCTGGCAACCCGCGGCACACCTGTCGCCGGATCTGGCCCTGCTGACGGCGCTTGCCCTCGGGGTGCTGCACGGCATCACCCCCGACGAGCACACCTGGCCGATCACCTTCAGCTACGCCATCGGCAGCTACTCCACCCGGCGCGGCCTGGTGGCCGGACTCGTCTTTTCGGGCGCGTTCACCCTGCAGCGGGCACTGGCCAGCGAACTTGCCTACCTCGCCCTGGCCCGTTGGATGCAGCTGCCGCTGGTGCAGGGCATCGTGTATCTGGTGGCCGGCTGCGCCATGGCGATCGCGGGCTGGCACATCCTGCGCTCCGGCCGGACGCACGCCGCACCCCACGAACCGGAGCCCATGCCGCCCCGCGTGCCGCTGCCGCTCGCCGCCCTGCACGGTTTCATCGCCGGCTGGGGCTTCGGGGCCTTTGCGGCGGTGCTCTATACCGTCCTGGCACCCGCCATGCCGTCGGCGGCGCTCGCCTGGGCCCCCGGCCTGTGTTTTGGCCTCGGCACCCTGGCGGTCCAGGCAGGCGCGGGCGCGCTGTTTGGACGCTGGAGCCGCCGGCGGGGGCTTTCGGAGACGGCCGGCCGGACCATCGCCGCCCGCGTGGCGGGCAGGACGCTCGGCTACGGGGGGTTGGCCTTTGCGGGCGCCGGCGCCCTCGTCCTTTTCGCGCCCCGCTGGGCACGGCGTTCCGTGGTCACGCCGCTGCGGATCCACAACCTGCACCACCTGGGCATCGGGTTCATCCTGGCCGTCGGCGTGGTGGCGGGCATCGGCCTGGTCAGCCTGTGGAGCGAGACGCGCCGCGCCGTGCGCCAATCGCCGCGGGCCTCGCCGTCCGGATCGGACGACTGAAACCGGCGCGCGGCGGACACCGGCCAAACGACGCATGGGGGAGGGTGGGTGCGGCCAAGGCGCCAACCGGCCGCACCGGGACGGAATGCGGGAAAACCAGGCTGCGGAGCCCTGCGCGGCAGAGCGGTTGTTTCTCAGCCTCGGCGGCCGGTTGACGGGACCCCGGCGGATGGTCCTTCAGGCCATTCCCTCCGATCGCTGCTTCCGCCCGGACCGGCTCTGGCGGGACATCCGCTCCGGCCACCCCGCTCTGGGGCGGGCGACCGTCTTTCGGACCCTGCACCTGCTGCGCGGCATGGGGCTGCTGGAGCGCACCCCAGATGCGCAGGGCGCCCCGGCACTCCGCCTGTGCGCGGCCTGTGCCGACGGCCACCACCACCACCTGCGCTGCGTCGGTTGCGGCCAGGACACCCTGGTGCGCGGCGACCGCCTCGAGGCGGTCGAACAGGCACTGGCGCGGTTGCAGGCCGCCTACAACCATACCCCCGTGGGACACGAACTTCGCCTGCAGGGCATCTGCGCCCGCTGCGCACCCGGGCAGGCCGCGCTGGAGCGGCGGTAGGGCCGGCGGGCGCCAGGGTTCACGCCCGCGGATGCGCCCGGGTATAGGCCGTGCGCAGCCGTTCGGCGGTCAGGTGCGTGTAGATCTGCGTGGTGGAAAGACGGGCGTGGCCGAGCAACTCCTGCACGGCGCGCAGGTCCGCCCCGCCGTCCAGCAGGTGGGTGGCAAAGGAGTGGCGCAGCGTGTGCGGGGTCGTGCGCCCCGCGATGCCGACGGCGGCCGCGCGCCGACCCACCAGGGTGCGCACCGACCGCTGGGAGAGGCGCCCGCCGCGCGCGTTGCAAAAGACGGCCGCACCGGCCGCCTCCCGCGCCAAAAGCGGCCGGCCCTGCCGCAGCCACGCGTCCAGTGCGGCCGCCGCGGGCTCCCCGAGCGGCGCCAACCGCTCACGGTCCCCCTTGCCGCGCACCCGAACCCAGCCGCCGTCCAGGTCGACGTCCCCCACGTCCAGCCCGCACAGTTCGCCGACGCGCACGCCCGCCCCATACAGGACTTCCAGCGCCGCCCGGTCGCGCAAGACCCGGGCGTCGGCGGCGGCCCCCCCCCGCCCGGGGGATGCGCCGGCTGCCCGCGGCGGCGGTGCGGCCTCCACCACGTCCACCGCCTGCGCGGCCCGTAGCACCCGCGGCAGCGAACGGCGCACGCGCGGGCCGTGCGTTCCCTGGACGGGATCCGACGCCCACCAGCCGCGGTCGAGCGCATAGGACGAAAAGGCCCGCAGCGCCGCCAGACGACGCGCGATGCTCGATCCGGCGCTGCCGGACGCGGCCATGGCGGCCAGGTGGCCGCGGACGAGTTGCCGCCCGCCGGCGCACACCCCCTGCAGGTCCGGCGCCCCGTGCGCGGCGGACCAGGCGAAAAACGCCGTCAGGTCGGCCCGGTAGGCGCGGCGGGTGTGCACCGCGCGACCGGCGATCGCCAGATGACCGTCGAAGGCATCCAGCGCCTCCCCGACGGTCACGGCCAACCCGCCCCACCGGAGCCCCCCGCCGCGGCATCGGCATCCGCGCCCTCGGCCGTGGATCCCCCCATCCCCTCGCGATGGTCGCAGGCGGCGTTGGTGCACTGGCGCCAGTGGGCTCCCTGGCGCCCCCGCTTTTCCACCAGCGGCTGGCCGCAGACTGGGCAGGCGCCCACCGGCCGCGCCCACAGCACGTAGTCGCACTCCGGGTAGCGGCGGCAACCGTAAAAGGTGCGCCCCTTGCGACTGCGGCGCACGACGATCTCGCCCTGGCCGCACTTGGGACAGCCGACCCCCGTCCGCTCCAGCAGCGGTGCGGTGGTCTTGCACTCGGGGTAGCCGGAGCAGGCGAGAAACGGCCCGAAGCGGCCGCGCTTGACGACCATGGGCCGGTCGCACTGGGGACAGGTTTCGTCGCTGGTCTCCTCGGGGAGTTCCACCGGCCCGATGGCGTCCTCGGCGGCGCGCAGCGCCTCCTCGAACGGGGCGTAAAAGCCGCCCACCACGCGCCGCCAATCCAGGTCGTCCGTCTCGATCCGGTCCAGATCCCGCTCGATGGCCGCCGTAAAGGTGACATCGACGATCCGCGGAAAATGCTCGCGCAAGAGGTCGGTGACGATCTCCCCCAGCTCGGTGGGCAAAAAGCGCCGCTGCTCCTTGCGCACATACCCCCGCGCCTCGATCGTCTCGATGATCGTGGCGTAGGTCGACGGCCGGCCGATCCCCTTTTCCTCCAAGGTGTGCACCAGCATGGCCTCGCTGTAGCGCGGGGGCGGCTCCGTGAAGTGCTGGGCCGGCTCCAGCCCCACCAGAACCGGCCCATCGCCCTCCGCCAGCGGGGGCAGCCGCCGCTCGCCCTCTGCATCCTCTTCCTCGCCGTCGTCGGCCCGCGGGCCCCCTGCCGCGGCGTCCCGCCCCTCCACATACAGCACCGTAAACCCCGGAAACTTGACGGTCGAGCCACTGGCGCGAAAGCCATGCCGCCCTGGCGCATCCAGTTCCACGCTGACGGTGTCGAAAACGGCCGGCGCCATCTGGCTGGCGACAAAGCGTTCCCAGATCAGCCGATACAACCGCAGGTGGTCGCGGCCCACCTTCCCGGAGAGCGACTCCGGCGTGTGCGCCACGCGGGTCGGCCGGACGGCCTCGTGGGCATCCTGGGCCCCCTCGGCGGCGCGGCCCTCCTTCGGCGCCGCATAGGCCTCCCCCCAGCGGTCGCGGACGAAGCCGGCCGCGTCGTGGACCGCCTCGGCGGCGACGCGCACCGAGTCCGTGCGCATGTATGTGATGAGGCCGATGTGCTCGCCCCCCACGTCCAGCCCCTCGTAGAGCTCCTGCGCCAGGCGCATGGTGCGCCGCACCGGCAGGTTGAGCTTGCGGGCCGCCTCCTGCTGCAGCGTCGCGGTGGTGAAGGGCGGGGCCGGGTTGCGCCGGCGCTCGCGGCGCTGCACGCGCCGAACGCTCAGGGGCCCCTGACCGACTTCCGCCACCACCGCCTGGGCCGCACCGGCATCCGCCAGCACCCGCCGCCGACCGTCCTGCCCGTGGTAGCGGGCGGAGAACGGCTGGCCCCCCTGGGTCAAACGGGCCGCGATGGTCCAATATTCCTCCGGCCGGAACGCGCGGATTTCCGCCTCCCGGTCGCAGATGAGCCGCACGGCGACGGACTGCACCCGCCCGGCGGACAGCCCCCCGCGCACCTTGCGCCAAAGCAGCGGGCTGAGTTGGTAGCCGACCAGCCGGTCCACCACGCGTCGTGCCTGCTGGGCGTCGACCAGGCGTTGGTCGACCGGACGCGGTTCGGCCAGCGCGCGGCGCACCGCGTCACGGGTGATTTCATGGAAGGTGATCCGCCGCCGGTCGTCGGGCGACACGCCCAGGGCGTGGCAGAGGTGCCAGGAGATGGCCTCGCCCTCCCGGTCGGGGTCGGTCGCGAGCAGCACGCGCTGCGCCTTGCGGGCCTTCTGCTTCAGGCCCGCGATCACCGCGCCCTTGCCGCGGATGGTGATGTATTTCGGGGCGAAGTCCTGGGCGATGTCGACGCCCAGCTGACTGCGCGGCAGATCGCGGACGTGGCCCATCGAGGCCGCCACCTCATACCCACGTCCGAGAAAGCGCTCGATGGTCCGTGCCTTGGCGGGAGATTCCACGATCACCAGCGATCTCGCCACAGCCCACCACCGTTCCGCCCCGCGCGGGGCTCCTCAAACCCCGGCGCGGCGACGCCAGGATGGCATGGCGCCCCGGCAGGGTCAAGCCGCACCCTCAACGGATGCGGTACCGCCGGCGTCCGCTTGGGGGCACCGACCCCGACGCATGGAGCAATCGACGCAGGGCGCGTGCCAATCCGTCCTGCTGCACCCCGGCCGTCTGAGCGTCGGCCACGGCGAGCAGTTCCGGCGGCGCCCCCCCCATCGCCACGCCGTAACCGGCATATGCGAGCATCTCCACATCGTTGCGTGCGTCGCCGAAGGCCACGACGTCCGCGCGCTCGACGCCGAGCTCGCGCGCCACCAATTCCAAGGCGTGGCCCTTGCTCACGCCGGGCGCCACCACCTCCATCGTGCTGCCCGGGCCGGATGGCACATGCACGTCCAGCTTGCGCACGTCGCGCTCAAGGGATGCGCGGGCCGGTCCACCCGGTGCCCACAGCAGCAGCTTGTAGATGGGCACGCGGGGCACCACATCGCTGAAATAGTGCGCCTCCCGCCAGACGCTGCGCAAAAAACGCAGGGAGCGCCCGGGATGGCGCAGCACCTGGCCCAGGGATGCTTGGGGCGGCCGGCGCGAAGGGCCGCCGTGCACGCGTCCCTCCAGGGTCAGCGCGATCCAGCCGCCACCCAAACCGGCGGCAACCTGCGCGGCAGCCGCCGCCTGATCGTGGGCGATCGGTCGGTCCAGGAGCGTTCTTGTCCCCATGAAGGCCAGGGCGCCGTCCAGGCAGATCAGGGGGCCGTGCGCCCGCAGGATGCGCGCGTAGTTGCGGGCGCCCAGCGGGGCCCGTCCGGTCGCCACGCAGACGACGGCGCCGTGCCGCCGCGCCATGGCTAGAGCCTTGCGCGTGGCGCGGCTGATCACCCCGTTGCCGCGCAGCACCGTGCCGTCAAGATCGATGGCCACCAATCGGACCTGCACCAGACCCGGCCCCCCTGTCGTCCAACGCGCGATGCTCAGGCGTGCGCCCCGGCGGCGGCGCGCACAAAACGCGTGCGGCACAGGATCGCCACGGCGCACCCCGTGCACGATGCCAGCGCCGCCAGAGGGTGGGCGGCGGGAAAGACCCTCCGCCGTCGGGCCGGTCGGACGCGGGCCGGGTCCAGGAGCAGGCGCAGGTCGTCCTCATCCAGGGTGTATGCCCCCGCCGCGGCGGGCGATGCGGCAGACGGCGCGACGGACGGCCATTGCACACCGTCGGACAACCGCCGGGAGGCCTCGCGCTTGCCGGCCACGACCTTCATCCAATCCTGGGCATCGCGGCACCGCTCCTTGGGTCCGCCGGGCCTGGAACCCCGACCGTCGAGTCCAATGGCGGCGGCGTGCGCCTCGATATGGCGGATGAGGTCTTTGATGAACGCATCGCCGTCGATGCAAAGGACGTCGGTGTCGGCGCGCAGACGGGTGTTGATCCCATCCATGATCTCAAGCAGCTCGTCTTTCATGTCCACCAGGATCCGTTGACGCGCGGCGCCCAGACCGGGAATCGCCGCCTTGAGGTAAGCATGCGCGAAGGCCTGGTGGCGCGATTCGTCCCGCAGGATCTGCGCCGACATCCGACCGAACAGGGCGTTGGGCTGCACCTTGGCAAACATGAGGTAGAACTCGCGCGCAAAGAGGTCGGAGATCAGGATGCCCCAGAGCCAATCGATCCGGTCGCCCTGGCGCAGACGGTGGTGGTAGCGCAGCATCTCCGGCAGCTTGCGCAACTCGATCGGATGGTGCCCCACGTACCGATACAGCCGTGTCAACGCCTCAAAGTGGCGGGCCTCATCCAGGAGGAACGTCGACAGGTAGAGTTGGGCCGCGGTCTCGCCGGCATCGATCAGTTGCGGCAGGACCTGGGCCGCCCCGTTCATCGCGGACTGCTCGCCCAGATAGACGGGCGTGAGGATGTTGGTCAGCGCCAGGGACTGACGTTCCGTCAGCCCGAGCGGCACCTCCCAATCCAAGGAATCCGATGACCACTGGCTGTTGACGCCCTTATGGAAAAGGCGCATCACCAGATCGTCCGGATTGATCTTGGGGAAGAGGCGGATCATGACGAGGCGCCGCCTTCAAACACGGCAGGAATGGCCGCTCCCCCCCTCACGTGGCCGATTCCAGGCGCACCACGCGCATCCGCCCCGGGTTGGGGCGGTCGGTCGGCCGCGCCGCGCCGCGAAGAATGCCGCGCGGTGCCCGCCGTGCGGCCGGGCGCACACACCCCGTCCAACCCCCCGGCGCGCGAGGGCGTTCGACCCGGCTGCCGTCAACTCCTCTGCCCCGCGCCCCGCGCATACCGACCCACACCCACGGTCGGCCGCCTGGTACGGAATCCCTTCTTGCCGGCCCGCAGGGGCAAGGTCACGGCGCGAGCATACCACGGACCGCGATCGCCAAGCAGTGCGCCCCTCGTCGCGCCCGCCCCGGCCCCGGGCTCAGCCATGCCCAAGCCCGCGCTGCCCTCCGCGTTCCAAATGCGCCAGATAGAAATTCTCGCTGCCCGCCCCGGCCATCGCCGCCGCCGCCGACAGTTCCAGGCAAAGGACCGCGGCCGCGATGATCTGCGCGAAGCGATACACCGTGTCGTTTCCGGCACAGCCCAGCAGCCGCAGCCAGGCGCGGCTGTGCGGCAGTGCGGTCCCCCCGCCGACCGTGCCGACCTCCAGCCCAGGCAGACGGATCGCCAGGTGCACACCGCCCGCACTGCGCTCGGCGGTGGAGTGCGCCATGCTGCTCGTACCGACCATCCCAAGGTCCTGGCCGGTCGCCGCGAAGATGGCCGCAATGGCGGAAGCGGGCGTGAAGGCGGCCGACTGCATCCCGCTGGCGTGGCTGCCGTGCAACCCGATCTCCTGCAGGGCGACCACGTCGTCGACGCCGCAGTGCAGGTGGCGCCGCAGGATCCGGTCCGGCACCTGGACCGCGGCGACGACGGTCTTGCCGTGCCCCTCGTGGAAATAGAGGTGCGAAGGCTTCTTGTCCCCCCCCATATTGGCTTCCAGCAAAATCCGCTGGATCGTCCTGCCGGTCTCGGCCGGGAACCGCTCGGCCACGTAGCGGGTGTTCAGGGCATGGGCGTTGCGGGTCATCATGTTGGGGCCGCAGGCGTCGCCGGTGGTGAACCGATACAGAACATGGCAGCCGCGCCCCAGGACGTGGGTGCGCACCTGGCGCAGACGCGCGTGGCGGCTCAGCAACCCGACCCCGCTGCTGGACCCGCGCTCCGCCAACGGGTTGTTCGGATCGACCAGCCAGGAACGCATGCCTGCGACCTGGTCGGCCACCCAACGCGCAAAGGCCACCGCGGCCGCCGTGTCCTCCAGTTGAAAATAGCTGGCCCTGGTCATGCCGTCGGCAAGGACGTGGGTCTGAATGCCGCCGGCCGCCCGCGTCGTCCTGGCGCCGCGCAGCATGGAGGCGGAAAGGCCCCCCTCGGTATGCGCCAGCGGCACCAGGACCTCGTCGACCTCGCGTCCCGCTTCGACGACATCACCCGCGTCGTCCACCCGATACCGGCCCATGTCGATCGCCAGCGGGCCTACGACGGACACCGGCAGTTGCACCGCGCCGGTGAGGCATTCCACCACCCGCCCAAACGGGGCCGCAATCTCCGCGGGAAGGGCCAAGGCCGTCTCCGCCCGCTCGTCCCACCCCGGGGTCGTCCGCACCCACGCCTGTCGCGCCGCGCGGTCCTGCGCCGTCTTCTTGTGTGGCCAGATCCTGGCGCGTTCCACCCGTCCACCCCCCGCCGACACCTGGCGCCAGTCGGGGAGACCGCCCTTGCCGCCCGTCGCCAGCGGCCGGCGCCCAACGGTCCGCGCCAACGCGACCGACCATGGGATTGTAACAAGCAACGGCGCTCGCTGCGCGCCATCCCCCACACGCACCGTCCAACGCCGGGATCCACCCGGCTCAGGCGGACAGACCGAAGACCCCCTCGGCGACCATCCGCTGAAAGTTCCTGGCCAGGATGCGGTACCCCTCGGCGTCGGGGTGCAACAAATCCGGCAGGCG